>NZ_LSSV01000031.1:0-65785 GCF_001658045.1 Dietzia sp. 111N12-1
TAGGTCACCGCCGAACACAACTTCATGACCAGCGGGAGGGACTATATGTTCCTCCCGCTGGTCGCATTTGTACCCTTCTACCCACTCCAGTGCCGGTCTGCCCGGCGCACGTAAGGTGAACGACGTGAACGAACCTCGGTCCGAGAACACCGACCGCTCGCCCCGACGCGGCGACCGCGACGTACCCCGCCGGGGAGATCGGGTGCCACAGGAGCGTCGGAGAGACAACAGCTCGTACGGCGAGCGTCGCGGAAAGCGGTACGACGGCTCGGAGACAGGCCGGTCGGACGGTGCGAAGCAGGCCGATCGACAGGATGCACGTCCGCGTTCCGCCGGCGACGACACCGCACGCCGCGGTGCCGCCTCTGACGGGGGAAGCGGTCCCCGGCGGGCCTCCGTCGGCGGTCGCGGCGGCGGAAATCGACGCGACGGCGGAGACCGACGCGGAGCCGGCGCCCCGGGCGGAGCCCGGCGGGGTGGCCGTACCGGAGACGACCGTAGATCGGAAGGTCGTCCCGGTCAGGAGGCACGCCAGGCGGCCAGAGCTGACGAGCCGCAGCTCCCCGATGACATCGAGGCCGCCGACCTCGACCTCGAGATCCGTCGTGACCTGCGCAGTCTGGACAAGTCCAACGCCGAGTCCGTGGCCAAGCACATGGTGGCGGCGATGTACCTCGTCGACGAAGACCCGCAGCTCGCGCTCGCGCACGGTCGCGCGGCCAAGAACAGGGCCGGGCGCATCGGTGTCGTCCGGGAGACCCTCGGTGTGTTGGCGTACCGCGCCGGCGAATGGTCGGAAGCGTTGAGCGAACTCCGGGCGGCCCGCCGGATCTCCGGCGGGCCGGGCCTGCTGGCGATGATGGCCGATTGCGAACGAGGCCTCGAGAGGCCCCAACGTGCCATCGAACTGGCCCGTGGAGAGGAATCCCGGTTGCTCGAAGGTGACGAGCTCATCGAACTCCGCATCGTGGAGGCCGGTGCCCGGGTGGACATGGGCCAGTTGGACGCTGCCCTGGTGACCCTCCAGGACGCCGGCCTCGACAAGGACGCCCGCGGTGAGTCCGCGGCGCGTCTCGACTACGCCTACGCCGAGGTGCTGCTCGTCGCCGATCGCAAGAAGGAGGCGGCCAACTGGTTCGGTCACGCCGTCACCGCGGACCCCGAGCAGACCACCGACGCGGAGGCGCGTCTCGCGGAGCTCGAGGCGTAGGTCAGTTGAGCTCCCTTTCGCTGGCCGCACGGCACGACGCCCTACTCGTCGATCTCGACGGCACTCTCATCCGCGGTAGCCAGCCGATCCCGGGGGCCGCGGAGGCGCTCGCGAACGCGGGGCTCCCCGTGGTCTACGTGACGAACAACGCGAGCCGCTCGCCCAGGGACACCGCCGACCATCTTCGGTCGCTCGGCTTCTCCGCCGGTGCCGACGACGTCATGACCAGCGCGCAGGCCGCGGTGGTGATGGCTGCGGACCATGTCGATCCCGGTGCCAGGGTCCTGGTGGTGGGACACGACAGTTTCCGCGACCTCGCCCGGCAGGCCGGGTACGAGGTCGTCCTGTCCGCCGACGACGATCCGGAGGTCGTCCTGCAGGGACTGTCCCGGGAACTGACCTGGTCGGATCTGGCCGAGGGATGTCTGGCGATCCGTCGGGGTGTGCCCTGGGTCGCGTCCAACGTGGACGCCACGTTGCCCACCGAACGAGGCCTGCTCCCCGGGAACGGGTCCCTGGTCGCCGCCCTCCGTGCGGCGACCGATCGCGAGCCCCTGGTCGCGGGCAAACCGGCCGCCGGCGTGTTGACCGCCGCCGCGGATCTGGTCGGTTCCACCCGCCCGCTGGTCATCGGTGACCGCCTCGATACGGACATCCAGGGTGCGGTCGCCGCCGGGATGCCGTCGCTCATGGTGCTGACCGGCGTCCACGGCGTCGACGATCTCCTGGTCGCGGATCCCGACAGCCGGGCCACCTACCTGGCGGACGATCTCTCCGCACTGTCTGCCTCGGCGGAGGCCAGCCGGATCGACGCCGCAGTGGAGTTGGACGGAACGGTCGAGAACGGTGCCCTGCACCTGGCCAGCGCGCCGGAGGCGCTCGATCGGCTCGATCTCGCCCGTGCGGTGGTCAGACTGGCGTGGCGTCACGAGTCGAAGGCATTCCGGGCGGCCGACGAGGGTCTGCGATCCCGGCTGGCGGGTGCAGGCCTCGGCGTCGGCTAGCGTGTAGGCCGTGACGACCCCCGGACCACAGCCACGCCCCGGGCCCGCGGGCCCCGACACCGACGAACTCCGCTCGACGTTCGACGATCTGCTCGCCGATTCCGTCGGGGGCCAGGGCGCTGGACCGGACGGCTCATCTGTCCGGGACGACCAGGTGGCCGCCCTCGACGCCGCCCACGAGCTCCTCGCGCTGGCGCTGACGGCGCTGGACAGTCGGCGCTGATGGTCGCGAAGCGGATGCGGCTGGACGCCGAACTGGTTCGCCGCAAGATCTGTGACAGTCGGGAACGCGCCCGTGATCTCATCGATTCCGGGCGCGTGATCGTCAACGGGGTGGCAGCCACCAAGCCCGCGACCCAGGTCGAGCCGACCACATCGATCGCGCTCACCGCCTCCGATGAACCGGACTGGGCATCCCGCGGAGCCCACAAACTGGTCGGAGCCCTCGAGGCGTTCTCCGACGTGCCGGTCTCCGGAGCTCGGTGTCTCGACGCAGGCGCGTCGACCGGCGGGTTCACCGATGTCCTGCTCTCGCGTGGCGCCACCCGCGTCGAGGCGGTGGACGTGGGGTACGGACAGTTGGTGTGGCGCCTGCGCAGCGACGAGCGCGTGGGCGTGCACGACAAGACCAACGTCCGCTCCCTGACCCCGGACGACATCGGTGGCCCGGTGGACCTCGTGGTCTCCGACCTGTCGTTCATCTCGCTCGCACTCGTCCTGCCCGCGCTCGCAGCGTGCGTGCGCCCGGGAGGCGACCTGTTGCCGATGGTCAAGCCCCAGTTCGAGGTGGGCCGCGAGCGTGTCGGCCAGGGCGGTGTGGTGCGCGACCCGGCACTGCGGATCGAGGCGGTCACCGGTGTCGCCCGGGCTGCCGCGGCACTCGGACTGGAGCCGCTGGGATGCGTCGCCAGCCCGCTCCCCGGCCCGTCCGGGAACGTCGAGTACTTCCTCCACCTCCGTAAGGTCGGCGCGGGAGAGCGACTCGAGATGAGCGCCGAGGCGCAGCAGGCCATACGGACGGCAGTAGAGGAGGGCCCGCAATGAACGGCACGCCCGGACCGGTGCACTCGCGCAGGATCCTGCTCGTCCCCAACGTCGCCCGGCAGGACATCGTCGCCACCGTCGCCCAGGTGGTCAACGCGTGCGCGACCAGGGGCATCGCGGTACGGATGGTGGAGGGCACCAGCGAGAGCGTCGCCACGGGGGCGGGCGTGGAGACGGTCCCTGACATCCCCGAGGCCGCCGAAGGGTGTGAACTCGTCCTGGTCCTCGGTGGTGACGGCACGTTCCTGCGCGCCTGCCAGTACGCCAACGCCGCGGACGTGCCGATCCTGGGGGTCAATCTCGGACACATCGGCTTCCTCGCCGAGTCGGAGGTCTCCTCGCTCAGTGGCGTCGTCGAGCAGATCGCGGCGAAGGACTACAGGGTGGTCGAACGGATGACGGTGGAGGCCACCGTCATCCACGGGGACACCGTCCTGGCCCGGGACTGGGCACTCAACGAAGTCAGCATCGAGAAGGTCTCCCGGCAGGGCGTCCTCGAGGCGTCCGTGGAGATCGACGGCCGACCGGTCAGTGACTACGGCTGTGACGGCATGTTGGTCTCCACGCCGACCGGGTCGACCGCCTACGCGTTCTCGGCCGGCGGGCCGATCGTCTGGCCCGAACTCGACGCCATCCTCGTGGTCCCCAACAACGCCCACGCGCTGTTCGCCCGTCCGATGGTCGTGGCACCCTCCTCCAGGGTCGCGGTGGAGACCGGGGTGCATTCCGGCCCGGCAGTGGTGGTGGTGGACGGACGACGCCTCGTCGACGTCCCGCCGGGCAGCCGGGTCGAGGTGGTGCGGGGCGCGCGCCCGGTCAAGTGGGTCCGACTGGACGACTCGCCGTTCACCGACAGACTGGTCACGAAGTTCGAACTGCCCGTCACCGGGTGGCGTGGGCGGTCCGCTGTCCGGCCCCTCACCTAGGGTGGGTGCGTGCTCACGGAACTTCGGATCAGCGGCCTCGGCGTCATCGACGAGGCCGTGGCCGATTTCTCGCCCGGGCTGTCGGTGCTCACCGGCGAGACCGGCGCGGGCAAGACGATGGTGGTCACGGGACTGAGGCTCCTGGCCGGAGGGCGCGCGGACCCCGGGCGTGTCCGGCGCGGTGCGGAGAAGGCACTCGTCGAAGGGCGCTTCGACCTGGCCGCGACGGCCACTATGGACGCCGCCGACCGACGCGACCTCGACGAGTTGCTCGAGGACACCGACGTCGAACTCGACGAGGACGGCAGTGTCATCGCCGCACGCCGGGTGGGTGCGGACGGCCGTTCGCGTGCCCGGCTCGGGGGGAGGTCTGTCCCCGCCGGGACCCTCGCCCGCTTCTGCGCGCCGGTGCTGGCCGTGCACGGCCAGAACGATCAGCTGCGTCTGCTCCGTCCGGACAGGCAGCGAGACGCCGTCGACGCCCACGGTGGGGACGAGGCGCGGGCGGCCCTCGACGCCTACCGCGACACCTATCGGCTGTGGCGGGACGCCGAGCGTTCACTGGCGGAGCGCACCGGTCGGGCTCGTGAGCTGGCCCGGGAAGCCGACCTGCTGCGGATGGGACTCGAGGAGATCGATGCCCTGGGGCCCGAGCCCGGGGAGGAGGCCGAACTCGACGCCCGCATCCGCCGACTCACCGATTCCGAGGAACTGCGAGAGGTCGCGGGGCAGGCCCACGACGTCCTCGCCGGTGACGGCGAGACCAGCGAGCCGGTGGTGGGCGTCCTCGACCAGTTGCGGCACCGTCTGGCCGCTGCCGGTGACCCCGCGCTCGACCCGATCGCCACCAGCATCGGCCAGGCCGTCGCGGCGCTCGGAGATGCCGCGACCGAGCTCGGCCTGTACCTGGCCGAGCTGCCGGTCGACGCGGCGGTCCTCGACTCGGCATTGGAACGACGCCACGACCTCAGGGCGTTGACCCGGAAGTACGGCACCGATGTCGACGACGTGCTCGCGTGGGCGGACAGGGCCCGTACGCGGCTCGGTGAGGTCGACACCTCCGACTCCGCCGTCGCCGAACTCCGTTCCACCGTGGAGCGCCTCGCTGCCGAACTCGACGAGCGCGGAGCCACACTGACGCGCATCCGACGCGCCGCCGGGGACGATCTCGCCGAGAGGGTGTCCGCCGAGCTGGCAGAGCTGTCGATGGGCGGGGCCCGGCTCGTGGTCCGGGTCACCCGATCAGGCGAAGGCCTCGACGGCGCCTCGGAGTCGGGTCTCGACGACGTCGAGCTGGCGCTCGACGGGCCGTCGGGCATCGTCCCGCTCGGCCGAGGCGCGTCGGGAGGCGAGCTGTCGAGGGTGATGCTCGCGCTCGAGGTGGTGCTGGCCGAGAGATCCGGGGGAGGGACCCTGGTGTTCGACGAGGTCGACGCGGGAGTGGGCGGCCGGGCGGCGTTGAGCATCGGTAAGCGGCTGGCCAGACTGGCCAGAACCCACCAGGTCATCGCGGTGACCCACCTCGCCCAGGTCGCGGCGTACGCCGACACGCACCTGGTCGTGCACAAGGACACCGGCGCCGGGGGATCGGACGGGGTCGTCTCCGGGGTCACGGCGGTCGCCGACTCCGATCGGGTGACCGAACTCGCCCGGATGCTCGCCGGTATGGAGGACACCGACACAGGTCTGGCACATGCGCGGGAGTTGCTGGAGAAGGCACAACGGGAAAAGTCTCAAGCTCAAGTCGACCGTTAATCCGACACGCCGGGCAGACCTCCCTGGTCACGTGAATCACACGCGTGATACTCGGCGCATGAAGATGTCGGGTCTGCTCAGCCGCCGTTCCACTGACCTCGCCGGTGTCGTGGGCACCGTCCGCCAGATCGAGGTGGGGTCACAGGTCCCCAGGAAGCTCGGCGCCAAGGACGTCGCCGTGCTCGATCTCAACCGCGCGCCCGCCGACACCGCCCGCGCTCTCGTCGACGCCGGGGTGACGGCAGTGGTGCACGTGCCCCGTCAGGGGGAGGAGATGCTCCCCCGCGCCGCGTTCCGGATCCTCGCCGCGTCGACGATCCCGGTCATCGAGGACGCGGACCTGTCCGGGGTCGCCGACGGGACCCGGGTGCGGATCGACGACGGTGTCGTCTACTCGGTCAAGTCGGAGGACGAGATCACGAGCGGCCGCGAGGTGGACTCGGCCACGCTCCTCGCCGAGGTGGACACCGCGGAGAGCGGGTACGTCGAGTCGGCGCTGGCGCACCTGGCCAACGCCACCGAGTTCCTCAGCCTCGAGCACCCGCTGCTGCTGGACGGCGAGGGCCTCCCGTCGATCGACGTCGACTTCACCGACCGCCATGTCGTGGTGGTCACCGGTGACGCGGCCGCGCGCGGCCAGCTCGCCGAGCTCAAGCCGTTCATCCGGGAGTACCGACCGCTGCTGGTCGGCGTGGGTGCCGGCGCGGAGTTCCTGCGCTCCGCTCGGCTGACGGCCGACGTCGTCGTCGCGACCCCCACGGACGTGTCCGACGAGGTCCTCACCGACGGCGCCGTCCTGGTGGTGCCCGCCGACCGCGACGGGCGCGCGGAGGGCCTCGAGAGGATCACAGAGCTCGGACTGGGGGCCACGACATTCCCCGCCGCCGCGACCGCGAGGGACATGGCGCTGCTGCTGGCCTACCACGGGGGCGCCGAGATGATCGTGGTGACCGGCGACGACAGGGGGCTCGAGAACGCGTTCCGCGACTCGTCCGCGCCCTCGTCCACGATGGTCGACACGACCGTCTCCTCCCGCTTGGTCCACGCCGACGCCTGCGCGACCCTGTACCGGTCTCGTGGCGCCGGGATCGGACTCGCCCTGGTCGTGCTCGCCGCCCTGATCGCGGTGGCCGCGGTCGTGGTGGCTCGCGACGCCGCCGCGGACCTGCTCATCTGGGCCGTCGAGACCTGGAACTCCTTCGCGCTCTGGGTCCAGGGGCTCTTCCGTTGATCTCCCTGCGTCGCCACGTCCTGACGCTGGTGGCCGTCTTCCTCGCTCTCGCGGTGGGGGTCGTCCTCGGGTCGACGTCCGTGGCGACGTCCATCAGGGACGCGGTGGTCGAGCGTGAGGAGACGACGGCGGCGCGGCTCGAGGCGTCGCAGGACGATCTGGCCGCGGAGCGGCTCGCCGTCGACCGACTCGACTCGCTGGCGGGAGACCTCACCCCGGCCGTCGTGGACGGTCGGCTCGACGGGAGGCCGGTCCTGACGATCGTGGCACCCGGCGCCTCCGACGAGGACGTCTCGGCGGCCCGCGAGGTCATCGACGCCGCCGGCGGGATCGACGCCGGCCGCGTCACCCTGACGGACATGGCCGTCGACCCGGAGGCGGACGCGGAACTCCAGGCGCTCGTCGCGAACCTGCCCATCGGCACCGCCCCGGCCGCTGATGCGGACCTCGGTACCCAGCTGGGCACGGCGCTCGGTCGCGCGGGGCTGCTGCGCGCCGAGGACGCGGAACCGCACCTCGAGGACGACGACCGGGAAACGGTCCTCACCACCCTCGCGGATGCGGGGATCATCGGCTACGAACCCGGGACCCTTCGGCCCGGACAGCTCGCGTTGGTCGTGACCGGGCCCCGGGACGAGGAATCGACCGGGGTCCGTGTCGCCGCCCTGGCCCGCACCCTCGACGGTGAGGGCGCCGGCGCGGTGGTCGCGGTGCGGACGGGCGACTCCGGGGGACGCGACGCGGTCAGCATCCTGCGGTCCTCGGCGGAGGAGGACGTCTCGACCATCGATGACGCCGGTACCGAGGCGGGACGTCTGGCGACGACGCTGGCGCTGGCGGAGCAGCTCGACGGTGGGCAGGGTCACTACGGGCTGAGGCCGGACGCGACCGCCGCGGCGCCGTCGCTCCCCCCGACGCCGGAGCGGTGATAGCCTGAAGCCCCGTGGGGTGCACCGGAGCCACACCAGCATTCATCCATTCCGGCGTATGGACACGGGAGTCCCGTTGGCACTGAACCGAACCGCATCGCGGTCCGAGACCAAGCACATCTTCGTCACCGGCGGCGTGGCGTCGTCGCTGGGCAAGGGGCTCACCGCCTCGAGTCTCGGGCAGTTGCTCACCGCCCGCGGTCTCCGTGTGACCATGCAGAAGCTGGACCCGTACATCAACGTGGACCCCGGCACGATGAACCCCTTCCAGCACGGCGAGGTGTTCGTCACGGAGGACGGCGCCGAGGCCGACCTGGATCTCGGCCACTACGAGCGGTTCCTCGACCGCGATCTGGACGCGAAGGCCAACGTCACCACCGGGCAGGTGTACTCCGCGGTCATCGCCAAGGAGCGCCGCGGCGAGTACCTCGGTGACACCGTGCAGGTGATCCCGCACATCACTGACGCCATCAAGGACCGCATCATCGCGATGGGCGATTCCGATGACCAGGGGCGCCGCCCCGACGTGGTCATCACCGAGGTCGGTGGGACCGTCGGTGACATCGAGTCCCAGCCCTTCCTCGAGGCGTGCCGGCAGGTCCGCCACGAGGTGGGCCGCGAGAACATCTTCTTCCTGCACGTGTCGCTGGTCCCGTACCTCGCGCCGTCGGGTGAGCTCAAGACCAAGCCCACGCAGCACTCGGTGGCCGCGCTGCGCTCGATCGGCATCGTCCCCGACGGGTTGATCCTGCGCTCGGACCGGGACGTCACCGACGGGCTCAAGGCCAAGATCGCGCTGATGTGCGACGTGGACCTCGAGGGCGTCGTGTCCACCCCGGACGCCCCGAGCATCTACGACATCCCCAAGGTGCTGTTCAACGAGCACCTCGACACGCACGTCATCCGGCGGCTCAACCTGCCATTCCGGGACGTCGACTGGACCGTGTGGGGCGACCTGCTCCAGCGCGTCCACGAGCCGCGCGAGGAGGTCGAGATCGCCCTCGTGGGCAAGTACATCGACCTGCCCGACGCGTACCTCTCGGTCACCGAGGCGCTGCGCGCCGGCGGCTTCGCGCACCACGCCCGCGTCAACATCCGGTGGGTGGAGTCCGACGCCTGCACCACCGAGGCCGGCGCGCGCGAGGCGCTCCGTGGTGTGGACGGCATGCTCATCCCCGGCGGGTTCGGTATCCGGGGGATCGAGGGCAAGCTCGGCGCGATCTCGTGGTCCCGCAAGAACCGCATCCCGCTGCTCGGGCTGTGCCTCGGTCTCCAGTGCTCGGTGATCGAGGCTGCCCGCTCGGTCGGGCTCGAGGGCGCCTCCTCCACCGAGTTCGACCCCGATGCCGAGCACCCGGTCATCTCGACCATGGCCGATCAGGTGGACGCGGTCGCCGGCAACGCCGACCTCGGCGGCACCATGCGTCTGGGCTCCTACCCGGCCACGCTCACCAAGGGCTCGGTCGTGGCCGAGGCGTACGGGTCCACCGAGATCACCGAACGCCACCGCCACCGCTACGAGGTCAACAACGCCTACCGCGACAGGATCGCCGAGTCCGGCCTGCAGTTCTCGGGGACCTCCCCGGACGGGCACCTGGTCGAGTTCGTCGAGTACCCGCGCGAGCATCACCCGTTCTTCGTCGCCACCCAGGCTCACCCGGAGTACAAGTCGCGTCCGACCCGCCCCCACCCGTTGTTCGTCGCGTTCATCAAGGCCGCGCTGGACTACGAGAACGAGATGCGGCTGCCCGTCGAACCGTGGCGCTCCGGTCAGGGCGGGGGCTCCACTCCGGAGACGGTGGACGCGCCGGACGCCAAGACGTCCAGCGTCCGTGCCGACGAGGTGGACACCGAGACGGCCTCCGACCCCCGCGCGGACGGGAGCTGACCGGCGTGTCCGAGCGCGGTGCCCCCGGGACGCACGACTACCGCACCGTCGCGAGCCGTGAGATCTTCGACGGCCGCGTCGTGCGGCTGCGTGTGGACACCCTGACCATGCCGGGCGGGGGCACCGCCGACCGGGAGATCTGCGGGCACGACGACGCCGTCGCGGTGATCGCCCTCGACGACGACGACCGGATCACCCTCGTCCGGCAGTACCGGCACGCCGTGGGGGAGCGACTCTGGGAACTGCCCGCAGGGCTGTGCGACGTCGACGGCGAGGAGCCCTTGGCGACCGCGCGCCGTGAGCTCGCCGAGGAGACCGGTCTCGAGGCCGAGCACTGGCGCCCGGTGATCGAGATGATCCCGTCCCCGGGGTTCTGCACGGAGCGCGTCCACGTGTACCTGGCCACCGGACTCCGGCAGGTCGAGCGCCCGGAGGCGGAGCACGAGGAGGCGGACATGGAGGTCGCGCGCATGCCGTTCGCCGAGGCCGTCGACGCCGTGCTGGACGGCCGGATCGTCAACGGTATCGCCGTGGCCGGCATCCTCGCGGCCCACTCGGTGATCGACCGGTCCTGACGGGATCGGACCCCCGGTGACCTCGGAGGGCGGCGCCACCGTGCAGATCCGCGGGTATCTGGACCACCTCGCCGTCGAGAAGGGGGCCTCGGCCCACACCCTGGCCGCGTACCGCCGCGACCTGGAGAAGTACCACCGCTATCTCGCGGCTTCGGGCGTCGACGACCTGACGTCCGTGACCGAGGCGCACGTGGAGGAGTTCCGCACCCGGTTGGCCACCGCCGACCCGGACGAGGGACGGAAGGCCCTGGCCCCCAGCTCGATCGCGCGGACCATGGCGGCGGTCCGCGGTCTCCACCGGTTCGCCACCCGTGACGGGGTGACCGCCCTCGACGCGGCCGCCGCCGTCACCCCGCCCCGTCCGCCGCGGCGGCTCCCCAAGGCACTGCCGGTCGACCGGATGATCGCGGTGATCGAGGCGGCCGGCGCCACCGAGACGGACACCGACCCCGCACGCCTGCGCGATCGCGCGATGCTCGAGTTGCTCTACGCCTCCGGTGCCCGGGCCGCCGAACTCGTCGGGCTCGACGTCGACGACCTCGACGGTCTCGACCACCCGGACGGTGGAGCGGTGATCCTGCGGGGCAAGGGTGGTAAGGAGCGGATCGTCCCGGTCGGGCGTCCGGCGTGCGAGGCGGTGGGGGCCTATCTGGTGCGTGCCCGACCCGCGCTCGCCACCCGAGGGGGCCCGGCCCTGTTCCTCAACGCCCGCGGTGGGCGCGTCACCAGGCAGACCCTGTGGAACGTGGTGTCGGTCGCGGCACGACGCGCCGGTGTGCAGCAGGACGTCTCACCACACTCGTTCCGGCACTCGTTCGCCACCCATCTCCTCGACGGCGGGGCGGACATCCGTGTGGTCCAGGAGCTGCTGGGACACTCCTCGGTCACCACCACGCAGGTGTACACCCTCGTCACCGTCGACACGCTCCGAGAGGTCTGGGCCGAGTGTCACCCCCGGGCACGGTAACGTGACCGTGGATACGGCCCGGCGCGCTCGAGACGGCACGCTCGACACGGCACGGGTGAGACGGCGAGGAGAGGAGATGCGGTGGCGCTGAACACTGGGGCGATGGACCCCGCGTTGTTCTCCCGCGCCGAGCTCCTGGGCGCCGACGACCCGGCGGCCGGCGAGGGGTTCTCCGCGATCCCCGAACCGGAAACACTGTCCTCGCACGGGCCCGCCGTGGTGTTGTCGATGTGCAACCAGAAGGGCGGCGTCGGCAAGACCACCAGCACGATCAACCTCGCGGCGGCACTGGCGGAGTACGGCCGCAGGGTGCTCGTTGTGGATCTCGATCCCCAGGGGGCGCTGTCCGCGGGCCTGGGCATCCCGCACCACCAGCTCGATCTCACCGTCTATAACCTGCTCGTGGACAACTCCGTGTCGACGGAGGAGGTCCTGGTCCGGACCCGTGTCGAGGGCGTGGACCTCATCCCCGCCAACATCGACCTGTCGGCCGCGGAGATCCAGCTCGTCAACGAGGTCGGTCGCGAGCAGGCGCTGGGCCGCGCCCTGTACCCGGTCCTGGACCGCTACGACTTCGTCCTCGTCGACTGCCAGCCGTCGCTGGGCCTGCTCACCGTCAACGCGCTGGCGTGCTCGGACGGCGTGCTCATCCCCATGGAGTGCGAGTACTTCTCGCTGCGCGGGTTGGCGCTGCTGACGGACACGATCGACAAGGTGCGCGACCGCATCAACCCCCGACTGCACCTCACAGGCATCCTCATCACGATGTTCGACCGTCGGACGGTCCACGCCCGCGACGTGCTCAGCCGGGTCGTGGAGGTGTTCGGAGACAAGGTGTTCGACACCCTCGTCACCCGCACCGTCCGGTTCCCGGAGACCACCGTCGCCGGCGAGCCGATCACCACGTGGGCTCCGAAGTCCGCGGGTGCGCAGGCCTACCGCGCCCTGGCGCGCGAGGTCATCCAGCGCGGCAGGTGACCGGGCGGTGACCGGCGTCGGGCCCCCGTCGGGTCAGGACCCGGTCGGGTCGGCGACGGAGGTCGGGGACCCGCGGGCGTTCACCGTCCACCTGACCAACTTCACCGGTCCGTTCGACCTGCTGTTGGGGCTCATCGACTCCAAGCGCCTCGACGTCACGGAGGTGGCCCTCCACGCCGTCACCGACGAGTTCATCGCGCACACCCGCCGCCTGGGCACGGAGGCCGGGCTCGAGGAGGTCACCGAGTTCCTGGTCGTCGCGGCGACACTGCTCGACCTCAAGACGGCCCGACTCGTCCCGTCCGGCGAGGTCCAGGATCCCGAGGACCTGGCCCTGCTCCAGGCCCGGGACATGCTCTTCGCCCGCCTGCTGCAGTTCCGGGCGTTCCGTCAGGTCGCGGAGCTGTTCGGTGAGCTCGACCGCACCGCGCGCCACGCGTACCCGAGGACCGCCGGGCCCGACGAGGAGTTCCTGGGACTGCTCCCCGAGGTGGAGCTCGGGGTGGATCCCGACCAGTTCGCCACCATCGCCGCGGTCGCGTTCCGGCCACGGCCGGTCGACGAGGTGGGGGTGGGGCACATCCACGCTCCCGTCGTCTCGGTCCCCGAGCAGGCGGGCCGCGTCCTCGAGCTGTTGAAGTTCCACGGCGAGGGTCGGTGGGTGGACTTCCGCGACCTGATCACGGGGTGCGACGACTCCCTCGTCGTCGTCGCCAGGTTCCTCGCCCTGTTGGAGTTGTACCGGGCGCGCGCGGTCGCGCTCGCCCAGGACGAGGCACTGGGGGACCTGTTGGTGAGGTGGACGGGCGTGGACGCCGACGAGGTGACGAAGGGAAGGGACGAGTGGACGTGAGCGACGTGTCGGGGCCCGGCGCCCCCGAGCCGGTGGCGATCGGGGACGACGACGAGCCCGGTGTGCCGGAGCCAGAGGGGCCGCCGCTCCGTGCCCGGCTCGAGGCCCTGGTGCTGGTGGTGGACCAACCGACACCGGAGAGTGCACTGGCCGCGGCCGCCGGGTCGACGGCGGCCGAGGTCGAGGCCGAGCTGCGGGCGTGGCGCGACGAGCTCACGGCCGCGGGGAGCGGGATGGACCTGCGTCGCAGCGCCGACGGCTGGCGTCTCTACACCCGCCGAGACCTGGCGCCGTACGTGGAACGGCTCCTCACGGACGGCACCCGATCCACGCTGACCCGGGCCGCGCTGGAGACCCTCGCCGTGATCGCCTACCGGCAGCCGGTCACCCGGTCGCGGGTCGCGGCGGTCCGCGGGGTGAACGTCGACGGCGTGATGAGGACACTTGTGGCGCGCGGGCTGGCGGTGGAATGCGGCACAGATGCGGACACCGGGGGCATCCTGTATAGGACCACAGAGCTATTTCTGGAAAGATTGGGACTCACGTCGCTCGACGAGCTGCCGGACATCGCCCCGTTGCTGCCGGATGTCGACCTGGTCGACGAGATGAGCGACGACCCCGCGGACGATCCGCGGATCCCACTGGGGCGGCGCCGAACCGCGGCGCCCGACCCCACTCCCCGAGACGACGACGAAGAGATGTGACGTTTTCATGACTGAATCCGCTGGCCGAGACGGCGCACCGGTCCGCCTCCAGAAGATCCTGGCCCAGGCCGGGGTCGCCTCCCGCCGGGCCTCCGAAGAGCTCATCGCCCGGGGACGGGTGGAGGTCGACGGCAAGAAGGTGCGCGAGATGGGCGTCAAGGTCGACCCCGCCACGGCGGTCATCCGCGTGGACGGCACCCGCATCGTCCTGGACGACACCCTGGTCTACCTCGCACTGAACAAGCCCCGCGGCTACCACACCACCATGTCCGACGAGAAGGGCCGGCCCTGTGTCGGCGACCTCGTCGCGGACCGCGTGGACGCCGGGCAGCGGCTGTTCCACGTCGGGCGTCTCGACGCCGAGACCGAGGGGCTGCTCCTGGTGACCAACGACGGGGAGCTGGCGCACCGCCTCATGCACCCGTCCTACGAGGTCTCCAAGACCTACATGGCGACCGTCACCGGCGTCGTGGGTAAGGGCGTCAACAAGCAGCTGCGCGCCGGGGTGACCCTGGAGGACGGACCCGCCAAGGTCGACCAGTTCTCGATCCTCGACGTCCACGACGGGCGCTCGCTGGTCAAGGTCGTGCTCCACGAGGGTCGCAAGCACATCGTCCGGCGGCTGCTCGCCGAGGTCGGGCACCCGGTCGAGGCGCTCGTCCGGACCCGGTTCGGGGCCATCGCGCTCGGTGACCAGCGCGCGGGCACCTTCCGCAAGCTGGGCCGCAAAGAGGTCTCCGACCTGTACGAGGCGGTAGGCCTGTGAGCGCCCCGAGCGCCCCGGCCGCGCGTCGACGTATCGCGATCGACGGCCCCGCCGGCACCGGGAAGTCCACCCTGGCCCGCACCCTGGCACGGCGTATCGGCGGCGCGTACCTCGACACCGGCGCGATGTACCGGGTGGCGACCCTGCAGGTCCTGCGCGCCGGGATCGACCCGGAGGACGCGGCCGCCGTGATCGCCGCCACGGCCGACCTGCCTCTGGAGATCGGCACCGACGCCGGAGCCGAGCGCGTCCTGCTCGCCGGTGAGGACGTCAGCGAGGAGATCCGCACCGCCCGCGTCACGGCTGCGGTCTCGGCGGTGTCCGCCGTGCCCGAGGTCCGCCAGAACCTGGTCCTCCTGCAGCGACGGCTGGCCGCCAGCGGGGGCACCGTCGTCCTCGAGGGGCGTGACATCGGCACAGTCGTGCTGCCGGACGCCGAGGTGAAGGTCTACCTCACCGCCAGCCCGGAGGTGCGGGCCCGGCGCCGCACCGACCAGGACCTGGCCGCCGGCCGCAGGGCCGACTACGACGAGGTGCTGGCCGCCGTCATCGAACGCGACCGCAAGGACTCCACGCGCGCCGCGAGCCCCCTGAGGCCTGCCGACGACGCGGTCGTCATCGACACCTCCGACCTGACCCTCGACGAGGTGCTCGACCGCCTGGTCGCGCTCGCCGAGGGAATCCACGCGTCGCACGGCGCCACCGCAGAAGGGACCGCACTGTGACCACCAACGAGGACAGCACCGACTTCGACCTGCCCACCGGGCCCGGCGAGGAGACCATCGAGGACGGCTGGAACGACGACACCGACTGGGAGGCGGTCGCCGCGGAGTTCGCCGACGAGATCGGGGCCGTGACCGAGGGCGTGGAGATCCTGCCCACCGTCGCGATCGTCGGCCGACCCAACGTCGGCAAGTCCACCCTGGTGAACCGCATCATCGGCCGCCGGGAGGCCGTCGTCGAGGACGTCCCGGGCGTCACGCGCGACCGGGTCTCCTACGAGGCGCTGTGGAACGGCCGCACCTTCATGGTGCAGGACACCGGTGGCTGGGAGCAGGACGCCAAGGGCATGCACCGCTCCATCGCGCAGCAGGCCGAGATCGCCATGGGCACGGCCGACCTCATCGTGCTGGTGTGCGACGGCACGGTGGGCATCACCGCCGCCGACGCCACGGTGGCCAAGAGCCTGCGTCGGTCCGACACCCCGGTCATCCTCGCCGTCAACAAGGTCGACAGTGAGAAGGCCGAACTGGAGGCGGCCGAGTTCTGGTCCCTCGGCCTGGACGAGCCCCACGCCATCTCCGCCGCCCACGGTCGCGGCACGGCGGATCTCCTCGACGAGATCCTCCGGCAGCTGCCGTCCAAGGCGAGGATGCGCGAGGCCACCGACGTGCCGCGGCGCGTCGCGCTCGTCGGCAAGCCCAACGTCGGCAAGTCGAGCCTGCTCAACAAGCTGACCGGCGAGGAGCGCTCCGTGGTCGACAACGTCGCCGGCACCACCGTCGACCCCGTCGACTCGCTCGTGGAGCTCGGGGGACGCACCTGGCGGTTCGTCGACACCGCCGGCCTGCGCCGCAAGGTCAACCAGGCCTACGGTCACGAGTACTACGCCTCTCTGCGTACCCGTGGCGCGATCGAGGCGGCCGAGGTCGTCGTCCTGCTCCTCGACGCCTCGGAGCCCATCACCGAGCAGGACCTGCGGGTGATCTCGATGGTCGCCGACGCCGGCCGGGCGCTGGTGATCGCCTTCAACAAATGGGACCTGGTCGACGAGGACCGGCGGTACGACCTCGACAAGGAGATCGACCGCGAACTGTCCCGGGTGCTGAGCTGGGCCCACCGGGTCAACATTTCGGCCAGGACCGGCCGCGCCTTGGCCAAGCTCGTGCCCGCGATGGAGACGGCGCTGGACTCCTGGGACAAGCGGATCCCCACCGGGCCCCTCAACACGTGGATGAGCGAGGTCGTCGCCGCGACCCCGCCGCCCATGCGTGGTGGTCGTCTGCCGCGGATCAGGTTCTGCACCCAGGCCACCACCCGGCCCCCGACGTTCGTGTTCTTCTCCACGGGGTTCCTCGAGGCCGGATACCGGCGCTTCCTCGAGCGTCGCCTCCGTGAGACCTTCGGCTTCGATGGTTCCCCGGTCCGGGTGAACGTGCGGGTCAAGGAGCGTCGACAGCGCAAGTGACCTGCCGATTGGAGTCCGACGGAACCGGTGCGCTAGGGTAATCGAGTCGCCGCGCGAGCCGCGGTGGCGGACGGGCTGTGGCGCAGCTTGGTAGCGCACTTGACTGGGGGTCAAGGGGTCGCAGGTTCAAATCCTGTCAGCCCGACACAGATCAGGGCCGGTTTCCCGAGAGGGGGACCGGCTCTGAGTCCATTTCCGCGGTTCACTCCGGTTCAAGCGGCGGGTCACGCCCGCAGAATCCGGGGTGCGTTAGCCTGGCCTGGTCACGAAACGGCGACCCGGGTCGACCGTCAGTCTTCGATCCAGGAGTGAGCGCGCGGTGGGAGAGCTACTCGTCATAGCGGGGCTGGTAGTCGCGGTGATCGCGGTCGTCGGGATCATCGTCAAGGCACGGGGTGGCACGAAGCCCGAGGCGGCCGGACCCCGCCTCGACCCGCTCGCCGCCGACCGGCCGGTCCACGGCTTCGGCCCGCGAGAGCTCGGCCCCGGTGCGATCGTCTCCTACGGCGGCATCGACTATGTGGTCCGCGGCTCGGTCACCCTTCGCCAGGGCCCGTATATCTGGTGGGAGCATCTCCTGGAGGGCGGCGACGGAGCGCAGTGGTTGGGCGTCGAGGAGGACGAGGGAACCCTCGAGCTCACCTGGTGGAACACCCGCAAGGGACTCGGCGTCAGCCCCGGATCCGAGGTGATCGTCGACGATCGGGTCCATCGGCTCGAGGAGTCGGGTGAGGCGGAGTACTCGTGCGAGGGAACCACCGGTCTGCCCGAGCGCGGCCGGATGCGGTACCAGGACATGCGTACCGGGGACGGCAGCTCGCTGCTGTCCTTCGAGGACTGGGACGGGGCCGGCTGGGAGGTCTCCTCCGGACGCCCGATGTCCCGGGGTGAGCTGACCGTCTACCCGGCGCCCCCCGTCGCCGGCGACCCGGACTACAGACGGTGACCGTCCACGACCTCGCCACGGAACCGAGTGATGTGGCGGCCGCGGCACTGGGTTACCGGGTCGGCGTGACGCCCGAGCGGAACGCCCTCGTCTCCACCGTTCTCGAGCACCCCGCACTCGACAGCGCTCTACGCCTGTCCATCCTCGGGGCGTCACACGCGGTGACGCTGATGATCGACGGACGCGACGCGATGACCGAGGAGGTGTCCTGCCGCGCAACGGCAGACGGCGGGGCGCCTCTGCCGGCCGAGGAGTCCTTTCCCGGTCCGTGGGGTGTCCACCATCTGCGCGGGACCACCGAGACCCTCGCCGCCGCCGACTTCGGGGCGGTCGTGGAGCGACTGACGTCGCTCGCGGCAGCCGATCCGACCGTGCTCGCGGGACGGTTCCCGGGCTCTGACGGGGCGCTCACGGTGGTGGCTCCGACGCCGGACGACACGGGCTGGTCGTGGGTCACCTGGCATCTCTACCCGGCTGGAGACGACTCCGGGGAGTGCGGTGGCGACGTCGTCGCCACCACGTCCCGGTTGCACGTCGCCGGGGTGCACGTCGCCGGGGTGCACGTCGCCGGGCTGGCCGGCGCTGGGGTGGACGTTGCAGAGGGGGTGGCCTCGTGAAGCCCTACCGCGGGTGGATCATCGCGCTCGTCGCCGGACTGTGCGCGGTCCTGCTGGGCCTCGTCCTGGTGGGGTCCGGCACGAATGCCGTGCGTTATGTCCGTGAGAACTACTCCCCGGTGGCCGGCGCGTCCCAGACCTACGAGTGCCGGGGCGACCGGGACTCCACGGCGAGGGACATCAGCAACCACGAGCGGCCGGACGCCGACCAGCTGAACGAGGACACCCGGTACCTGAGGTACGGGGACGACATGATCGTCGTCGGCCGCTCCGGCGATCTCGCCTGTCGTGTCCAGCTCGACGAGAACTCGCGCACGCTCCGTTCCGGAGGCTTCATCTTCCTCGGCGGGGCCTTCGGGCCGGGCAGCCCGGCGCGGTCCGCCGGGGGCAGCTCCGGCGGGGTCGGCGTGAAGTGACCCACGAGACGCCCACAGATCACCCGAACCCCGAGGAGACACGGTGACCATCGCCGCCGGAACCGCCGACCACGTACCCGAACTCCTGGACGGGATCGGGGTGTCGCTGGCGTACTTCGGCGTCGGCGCCCTGGTCCTGGCGCTGGGTTTCGTCATGCTCGACCTGCTGACGCCGGGCAGCCTGCGCCACCACGTGTTCGTCGACCACCGTCCCAACGCCGCGGCGCTGTTCGTGTCCTCGGCGTTCTCCCTCGCGATCATCGTCGTCACCGTGATGACCAACGCCTCGGACTCCCTGGTGTTGGGCCTGATCGACGTCGCCGTCTACGGCCTGCTCGGCGTGATCTTCCAGGCCGTCACCCTGGTGATCCTGGAACTGCTGGTCCCCGGCAGGTTCCGCGACCTCGTCGGCGCGCCACGGTTCAGCACCGCCGCACTCGCCGTCGCGGCCACACTCCTCGCCGTCTCCGCCGTGAACGCGGCCGCCATTGCCTGACGAGGTCGGCACGGCGGTTCCCGTGCCGACGGAGGCGGACCCTGCCGGAGAACCCCCGCCGCGCGCCGGCCGCTGGTGGCGTCCTGTCGTGCTGGCCTCCGTCGCCGCGTGCGCCGCCTGCGGGCTCATCTACGAGCTCGCCCTCCTCACGCTCGCGACGACAGTCCAGGGCGGAGGGATCGTCGCCACGAGTCTCGTGGTGGCCGGGTACGTCGCGGCCCTCGGCCTCGGCGCATTGCTGGCCAAGCCGTTCGTCGACCGCCCGGCGTCGAGCTTCGTCGCCGTCGAGTCGACGCTGGGGCTCGTCGGTGGGGCGTCGGCCACGGCGCTCTATGTGACCTTCACGACCCTGGGGTCGGACTCGGCGTCGTTGGTGACGCTGGTGGTGGCCACCGCCGCGATCGGCGTGCTGGTGGGCGCAGAGGTGCCACTGCTCATGTCCCTGCTGCAGACCGGCCGCCGGACCGGGTCGGCCGAGGCCGGCCGGGTACTGGCCGATCTCAACGCCGCCGACTACCTGGGGGCGCTCGTCGGGGGACTGCTGTGGCCGTTCCTGCTCCTGCCGTCGTTCGGGATGCAGCAGGCCGCCGCCATCACGGGGGTGGTCAACGTGGCCGCCGCGGCCGTGCTGCTCGCGCTCGCGTTGCGGGGTCTGCTGACCCGGACGCAGACTGCCGTAGCGGCGTTGTCGCTCGCGCTGGTCGCGGCTCTGCTGGGCACGCTGCTCGTCGCGCTCGACGACGTCACCGAGTGGTCGCGGTCCAAGCTGTACCCGGACCCGGTGCTCTCCCACACCCAGTCCGCCTACCAGGAGATCGTCGTCACCAGAGCGAGGTACAACGGCCGCACGGACCGCCGTCTGTACCTCGACGGCACGCTCCAGTACTCGAGTCTGGACGAGTACCGGTACACCGAGGCGCTGGTCCAGCCCGCGATGGCCGAGCGGCCCGGCGACGTGTTGGTACTCGGCGGCGGCGACGGTCTGGCGGCCCGAGACCTCCTGGCCGTGCCGGGCGTTCGGCGAGTGGTCCAGGTGGAGCTCGACCCGGCCGTGCTGGAGATCGCCCGCACCGAGCTGCGCGCGGACAACCGGGGTTCCCTCGACGACCCGCGCGTCGAGGTGGTGGTCGACGACGCCTTCGCGTGGCTGCGCCGGGGCGGCGACGGCGCCGTGCCGCCGGGCGGCTTCGGGGCGGTGCTCGTGGATCTGCCGGACCCGCGCAACGCCGCGCTGTCCCGCCTGTATTCCGAGGAGTTCTACGGCCTCGTGCGCGGGGTCACCGGCGATGACGGCCTCATGGTCGTCCAATCGGGGAGCCCGTTCTCCACACCGCGGCAGTTCTGGCGGACGGTGTCGACAGTCGATTCCGCGGGATGGGGCACGACCCCGTACCACGTTCACGTCCCGACGTTCGGGGACTGGGGTTTCGTCCTGGCTTCGGCCGACGGTGACGCCCCGGATCTCCGACTGCGGCCCGACGTCACCGGCCTGCGATACCTCGACCAGGGGACCCTCGAGGCAGCCGGCCGGTTCGGTCGCGACGTGGCCCCGATGCGACTCGAGCCCTCCACACTCGACCGGCCCCGGATCCTCGATGACGCCCGACGTGGCTATGAACGCTGACCGGTGCGGAGCCGGCCTGCCCCCCGCGGGGGAACACGGGGCCGGGGCCTACCGTTGTAACCGATAGGTATCCCGTGAGAAGAGCCGCGCGCCGGACGCGCGGGCGAGGAGGGGCATGGCCGACGAGCGCACGCCACAGACGGCACGGGACCGGATCGTGTCCGATATCGACCGCATGTGCCGGGGGGAGGGGCAGGCCCCTGTGGCAGAGTTGTCCGACCGGGCGGCTCTGCTCGTCGCCTGCGGGCTGATCGAACCCTGCATCGGCGACGTCGTCCTGGCCCGGATGCACCGCAATCTGCCGTTCCCGACGGTGAACGGATTCCACCAGGTCCGGATCATCGAGGAGCAGCGCCACGATCTGAGGCGGACCCTCGGCACCCCGGTGCCCTCCATGTTGCGCATGGCGCTGCGGACCCGACTCGCAGATCTCGACCGGAAGTACCTCGTCCTGCGGACCGGGTTCACCCGGGGTTCCGGCGTCTGGGCTTTCCGGGTCAAGGACATCCGCGCCGACCGGCGGCGCGGTGTGCACCTGGACACCGATGACCGTGGCCGGTTGTTCGACGCCCTGGCATCGACGCCGACCATGGCCCCCGTCCCGCTCGTGCCCCGGACCCTCGCGGAGCTCGGGACGGTCGCAGCGGCCAGAGGGCAGCGGGAGATGGGCCGGGTGGTGTTGCCACCACGGGTGCAGTCGGTGGTGCAGTCCCTTCCCTCGCTCCCGCACATCCGCGCGGACCGGCGTCGGATTCCCGAGATGTATACGGCAACCCTCATGGAGGTCGGTGGTCTGTACGACCGTCTGTACCGCGCGTACTCGCGGGGCGGACGGTCGGTGGAGGAGATCCGGCTGCAGTTCGACGCCGAATCCGAGGTGGTCGGCCTCGCCGGGGATCTGTGCCGACTGCGCGAGGCCGCGGCCACGGTCGGGGTGCCGCCGGCGAGCGACGGTTTCACCACTCTGACCGGTATGGGCGTCTCCATCGACGAGGTGTGGGCGGAGGTCGTCGACAGGGCGGTCGCGTTCCGGGAGCTCGTCGAGTCGGTGGAGTCGCGGGCCGAGGCCGCGGTGGCGGAGGCGGACCGTCTCGCC
This sequence comes from Dietzia sp. 111N12-1, assembly GCF_001658045.1. NCBI lineage: Bacteria > Bacillati > Actinomycetota > Actinomycetes > Mycobacteriales > Dietziaceae > Dietzia > Dietzia sp. 111N12-1. The sequence continues at coordinate 22,214 of NZ_LSSV01000031.1, forward strand.
GGCATCGCCCGTGACAACGGTGTGGCGTCGCCCTCGACCCCCTACCGTCCCTCCCCGGCGGATGTGGCGGCCGAGCATCTGGCGGCGCGCGCGGGTGACCGGATGCTCTCGACGGAGGCCATGCGGAGGTTGCGCGGCCAGATCGACCCCGACCGCTAGACGCCGCGACCGGAGGGGCGCGTCCCCGACGGCGTCCCGCCTGCGTACGGTGGGAGCATCTGTTCGTCACCGGGAAGGACTCCACGCGTGGGACTGGCCAACCGCTTCTGGAAGCTCATGGGCTCCACCCAGGGACGCGACACCTCGAGCGCGCAGAGCGCGGTCGAGATGTCGCACGGGTTCGACGAGTGGGCGGCAGGACTGGACGACGACGAGTTCGCGGACGCCGCGCACGGGCTGCAGCTCTTCGGTGATCCGCCCGAGGATCTCGCCCGGTTCCTCGCGTTGGCGAGGGAGTCCGCCACCCGGACCGTCGGTCTGAGGCCGTTCGGCGTCCAGCTCCAGGGAGCGTTGCGGATGTTCGCCGGCGATGTCGTCGAGATGGCGACCGGCGAGGGCAAGACACTCTCGGGGGCGGTGGCCGCCGCCGGCTACGCCCTCCAGGGCCACACGGTGCACGTCATCTCGGTCAACGACTATCTCGCCGCCCGGGACGCGCGCTGGATGGGGCCGATGTTCGAAATGCTCGGGCTCTCGGTCGGCCACGTGACGGAGTCCTCGACGCGCGACGAGCGACGTATCGCCTATTCCTGCGATGTCACGTACGGCTCGGTCTCCGAGATCGGGTTCGACGTCCTCCGCGAACAGTTGGTGACCGACCCCGCGGATCTCATCGCCCCGACCACCGACGTGGCCCTGGTGGACGAGGCCGATTCGGTGTTGGTGGACGAGGCGCTCGTGCCGCTGGTCCTGGCCGGCTCGACCTCCGGGGAGGCGCCGACAGGTGAGGTCCTGGCCGCGGTGCGCAAGCTGCGACCGGGTCGGCACTACGAGACCGACGCCGACCGCCGCAACATCTTCCTCACCGACGACGGCGCCGAGGCCATCGAGACCGAGCTCGGCATCCCCGACCTCTACGACGCCGACCACGTCGGTACGACCCTGGTCCAGGTCAACGTCGCGCTCCACGCGTGCTTCCTGCTGCGTAGGGACGTGGACTACATCGTCCGCGACGGACGGGTGCAGCTCGTCAACGCGTCCCGCGGACGGGTGGCCGAGCTCCAGCGGTGGCCGGACGGGCTCCAGGCCGCCGTGGAGGCCAAGGAGGGCGTCGCGGTGTCCGAGGCGGGGCAGATCCTGGACAGCATCACGGTCCAGGCGTTCATCGGCCGGTACGACAAGGTATGCGGGATGACCGGCACCGCGCTGGCGGCGGGTGCCCAGTTGCGCGAGTTCTACTCCCTGGGCGTGTCCCGGATCGACCCCAACGCCCCGAACATCCGGTTCGACGAGGCCGACCGCACCTACATCGACACCGACAGCAAGACCCGCGCGCTGGTCGAACACATCGCTGCTGTCCACGCCACCGGTCAGCCGGTCCTGGTGGGCACCCACGACGTGGCCGAGTCCGAGGAACTGGCCGCACGGCTCGCCGAGAAGGGGGTCGAGTGCTCGGTCCTCAACGCCAAGAACGACGAGGAGGAGGCGGCCATCATCGCCGAGGCCGGTGACGTCGGCAACGTCACCGTCTCCACCCAGATGGCCGGGCGCGGGACGGACATCCGCCTCGGCGGTTCCGACGAGGCCCGACGCGACGAGGTCGTGGAACTCGGCGGTCTCCACGTGGTGGGTACCGGACGGCACCGGACCGAGCGGCTCGACAACCAGCTCAGGGGACGGGCGGGGCGTCAGGGCGACCCGGGCAGCTCGGTGTTCTTCGCCGCCATGGACGACCCCGTGGTGACCTCGGCGCTCGAACCCGAAAAGATCCCGACCAGCCACGACAGGATGTCCGGGTTGCTCAAGGGCAATCGCGGGCGCGACGCCGTCGATCACGCCCAGCGGGTGACCGAGGGGCAGATGCTGGAGATCCACGCCAACACCTGGCGCTACAGTCGTCTCCTCGCCGAGCAGCGCGACATCCTCGCCGAGCGACGTGCCGCGCTGCTCCGCACGGACAAGGCGTTCGAGGAACTCACGGCACATGATCCCGAACGGAGTGCCCGACTGGTGGAGGCGCACGGCCGCGACGCCGTGGTGCAGGGATGCCGCGAGATCATGCTGTGGCATCTCGACCGTGGTTGGGCGCGACATCTCGAGACGATGAACGACGTCCGCGAATCGATCCACCTCCGCGCGCTGGGACGCGAGAACCCCCTCGACGAGTTCCACCGGATCGCGATCGACCACTTCCGCGATCTCGCCTCCGACGCGGTCCGCAAGTCCGAGGCCACGTTCGCCGAGATCGAGTTCACCGCCTCCGGGGTGGACCTCGAGGCCAATTCCATGGCACGGCCCACCTCGACCTGGACCTACATGGTCCACGACAACCCGATGGCGGCCGGCGGGAACGTCTTCTCCGGGATGATGTCGACGTTCCGATGAGTGCGGCGCGTGACGGTCGACGGGAGACCGACCTCCGGGAATGGCGGACCGGCGAGGGCAAGGTCCTCGGGGCCAGGATCCCCCCGCCGCGGGACGGCCACCTGTCCGCGGCGGTCCCGCCCGGCCTGGGGCCCGATACGCCCGCGAGGGTTCCGGAGGTCAGCGACCGGTTCTGGACGTTGCCCAACGCGATCTCCCTGGGGCGCATCGCCCTGATCCCGGTCCTCGTGCTGAGCATCCTGGCGTGGGATGACCCACCCCTGGCGTTGTGGCTCCTCGGGGTGCTGGTGGTGTCGGACTGGCTCGACGGCAAGATCGCCCGCCTGTGGAACATGCGCTCCACCTGGGGCGAGCGTCTGGACCCGATCGCCGACAGGATCCTCGTCGCCGCCGTCCCCGTCTCCTTCGCCGTGGCGGGATACATCCCGGTGTGGATCGTGGTGGTGCTGATCGCGCGTGATCTCCTACTGACGGCCACGCTCCCGGTCTATCGCCGGCGCGGGCTGGACCCCGAGGTCACCTATCTGGGCAAGGCGGCGACCTTCGCCCTGTTCTGGTCGCTCCCACTGCTGCTGACCGGCCACGCCGGAGTACCGGGAGGCCAGGCCTTCGAACTCGTGGGGGAGGCGTGCCTGTACTGGGGTGTCGGCCTGTACGCCTGGAGTGGGGGCATCTACGTCTGGCAGGCGTCGAGGATCGCGCGGGCGGTTCGCCCGCGCGGGGTCCGATCGGCTGATGTGGGGGCGCCCGACGGTGTGTAATGTCGCCAGATGGAATTCGAAGTGAGCCACTCGAGAAGGGCGCGTCAGTGAGCGATCAGAACATCCCCGACCAGCTCCGGTACACCGATGAGCACGAGTGGGTGGAGCGGGTGTCGGACACCCGCGTGCGCATCGGAATCACCGAGTACGCGCAGTCCAAGTTGGGCGACATCGTGTTCGTCCAACTCCCGGACGTCGGTGGGGAGACCGAGTCGGGTGAGCCCTTCGGTGAGGTCGAGTCGCCGAAGAGCGTGTCCGACCTCTACGCGCCACTGAGCGGCAAGGTCGTCGAGGTCAACACCGCCCTCGAGACGTCTCCCGAACTGGTCAACTCGGATCCGTACGGTGAGGGGTGGATCGTCGTCCTCGAGATCGCCGATGTGGACGACCTGGAGTCCCAGCTCGAGCAGACCCTCGATTCGGACGGGTACGCCAAGATCACCGAGGGCTGAGCGGGTAGTCGCCGCCCCCGGGCCCCGCGACCGGGGACTCCGACATAGAATCAACAGCACCGCACGGTGAGCCCCCGCTGGGCTCGGACGAGGAGATACGAACGTGACCGAGAACAAGAACATGCCCGAGGCGACCGCCGAGACCACCTCGGTGTTCCGTGCCGAGCTCCTCAACGAATCCGACCAGCAGGCGGCCCAGTCCGACTCCGCCGTCACCGGTGTCGAGGGGCTCCCCGAGGGGCAGGCGCTGCTCGTGGTCAAGCGTGGCCCCAACGCGGGGTCGAGGTTCCTGCTCGACCAGGCCACCACGTCCGCGGGACGGCACCCGGACAGCGACATCTTCCTCGACGACGTGACGGTGAGCCGGCGGCACGCCGAGTTCCGGAGCGAGAGCGAGACCTTCACCGTCGTCGACGTGGGGTCGCTGAACGGTACCTACGTCAATCGTGAGCCCGTGGACTCGGCGTCGCTGTCCAACGGCGACGAGGTCCAGATCGGCAAGTTCCGTCTCGTCTTCCTGACGGGTACGCCCGGGCAGTGACCGCCGCCGGACAGGGCGCCCCGAGGGAGGAGTACCTCTCCATCGGGGGCGTCATCGCACTTCTGAGTCCGGAGTTCCCGGACCTGACGGTGTCGAAGGTCCGGTTCCTCGAGAACGAGGGGCTGGTCACCCCTGAGCGCACGGCGAGCGGATACCGGCGGTTCAGCGTCGAGGACCGCGAGCGCCTGCGGTACGTACTGACCGCCCAGCGCGATCGGTACCTGCCGCTCAAGGTGATCCGGCAGGAACTCGACGCACTGGACGCCGGCATCGCCGACGGGTCGACCACCGCGCTGCGGCCCCGGTCGGGTGAGGACGGCGTCCCCGGCTCCGCCCCGGACGATTTCCGGAGCGACACCCTGAAGAGGCTCACCCGCGAGAACGTGGTCGAGCAGTCCGGGGTGGACGCCGCACTGGTCGACGCCTTGATCGACGCCGGCCTGATCGCGGCGGGGCCCGGCGGCTTCTTCGACCCGGAAGCGGTCCTGGTGGCGCGGACCGCGCACGATCTGGCCGGGCACGGGGTGGACGTGCGCCACCTCAGGGGTTTCCGCACGGCGGCGGATCGGCAGACCGGCTTGATCACCCAGATCGCCGGCCCGGTGGCCCGCCAGGGCGATGCCGATGCCCGTGACCGGGCCGCGGAGTTGGCGCGGGAGATCGCGGCACTGTCGGTGTCGCTCCATTCGACCCTGGTGACCGTCGCCGTGAGGCACGCCCTCGAGTCCTGACAGGGACAGCGCCCGCTCGCGGTGAACCGGATCGGGGCTACGCTTGAGACGTGGGAGAGGCGGAGAACATGGGAAAGAACATGCGCGAGGTCGACATCGTCGGCGTCCGTTTCGAGGAGCCGGAGTACGCACCCGTACTGATCCTGCACGAGAAGGACGGTGGCCGGTACGTACCGATCTGGATCGGGGCGGCCGAAGCCGCGGCGATCAGCCTCCAACAGCAGGGGGTGCGGCCGAGCAGGCCGCTGACCCACGACCTCGTGGCCGCGCTACTGGACACCTTCTCGCATCCGCTGGAGCAGGTGGAGATCATCGGAGTGTCCGAGGGGACGTTCTTCGCGGAGTTGGTCTTCGGCGACACGAGGGTGTCCGCGCGCCCGTCCGACGCGGTGGCGGTTGCACTGCGGACCTCCTCGCCGGTACTCGTGAGCCGGGAGGTGCTCGACGAGGTGGGGATCTCCCTCGTGGAGCAGGGCGAGGAAGAGGTCGAAGCCTTCCGGGAGTTCCTCGATCAGGTGAACCCTGACGATTTTCTCGGCGGACCGGAGGCGCCCAGAGAACCGGGCGGGTCATCGTCCTGACGCCTGCGACCTGCGAGTTTGGCATTCACAGTGGCCACACCGATACCAGTTCGCAGGTCAGGACAGACTCTAAACTTCAACTTGAGGTTGAGGTTTACCGCGTGTCCTATTGATCAGGGCCCCCGGCGGGCATAGCGTTGCCCTCAGTGAACTACACCGATGGTGTTCACGCGTCCAGGATCCGGGCCTCGTCGCCCGGTACCGTGTCGTCACGATCGTGGCGACACCCGCAGCTTGAGGGAGCAATCGTGGCCGACCACACCCGGGTCTCGGAGCCGTCCGTCGCCGATACGAACACGGAGAGTCTCTTCGGGGACCGAGGAGAGGGCACCCAGGCTTCCTTCGACGAGGTGCAGCCCGGGTTGTTCCCCGATGACGGGATCCCGGACGGCACGAGCGGGTACCGGGTCCCGATCGCATGCCAGATCGCCGGGATCACCTACCGGCAGCTCGATTACTGGGCACGCACCGACCTCGTGGTGCCGTCGATCCGCAATGCGGCCGGCTCGGGTAGCCAGCGCCTGTACTCGTTCAAGGACATCCTCGTCCTGAAGATCGTCAAGCAGCTGCTCGACACCGGCATCTCGCTGCAGAACATCCGCAAGGCCGTGGACCAGATCCGTTCACGTGGTGTGGAGGATCTGGCGACCATCACCCTGTTCTCCGACGGCCGCACCGTGTTCGAGTGCACCTCCAAGGAGGAGGTGTTCGACCTGCTGCAGGGCGGGCAGGGTGTCTTCGGGATCGGGATCGGGGGAGCGATGCGTGAGCTCGCCGGCTCGATCGCCGAGTTCCCCGCCGAGACGGTGTCGGAGGAGGACATCCTGACGCCGGTGGAGGACGAACTGGCGGCCCGTCGGCGCGCACGCGCCTCACGCCGCACGGGCTGATCGGCTCGGGTGGTCTAGACTCGGCCGTGCGTTCACGCGACTCACGGGAGAGCTCCGCGGCCTACGGGCCGTGGGCGCCGAAGGAGCAACTCCTCTCCGAGAATCTCTCAGGCACCCGGACCGTGTAGTCGCCTAACGCCTCTGGAGAGCGGTGGAACAGACCACCCGCCCACGGGGAAAGCCGGGCTCGCCTCGCGAGTCCGGTGAATCTCTCAGGCGCCGGCACCCGTCCGGCAGGGGACAGAGCGGAGAGGGTAGCACCGGCCCGCAGGCCGCCTGTCCGGGCGGCCCCGCCACCTGAGGAGCACCTGTGACGACGACCCCCGACATCTCCCGGACCGGAGGCGAGTTCGTCGCCCGCCACCTGGGTCCCGACGCCCACGGCCTGGAACGCATCCTGGACACCATCGGGGTGAGCTCGCTGGACGAGCTCGCCGAGCGGTCCGTCCCGTCGGTCATCCTCGACGAGGTGGGCGCGGACGGGCGTGCTGAGGGGATCGACGCGCTACCGGAGCCGCTGTCGGAGGCGGACACCCTCGCCGCGCTCCGTGAACTCGCGAACCGCAACACCGTCGCCGTGTCGATGATCGGCCAGGGGTACTACGACACGCTCACCCCGCCGGTGCTCATCCGCAACATCATCGAGAGTCCGGCGTGGTACACGGGCTACACCCCCTACCAGCCGGAGATCAGCCAGGGCCGTCTCGAGGCGCTCCTGAATTTCCAGACGATGGTCTCCGACCTGACCGGTATGGACATGGCGAACGCCTCCATGCTGGACGAGGGCACAGCCGCGGCCGAGGCCATGACGATGCTGCGACGGGCCAACCGCTCCTCCAAGAGCCCCCGCTTCGCCGTCGACGTCGACATCTTCCCCCAGACCGCGGCGATCCTCGCCACCCGCGCCGAGCCCCTGGGCATCGAGATCGTCACCGCGAACCTGGTGGACGACGGCCTGCCCGAGGGAGAGTTCTTCGGGGCGCTCGTGCAGACCCCCGGCGCGTCCGGTCGTGTCGCCGACGTGTCCGGGCTCATCGAGCAGTGCCACGAGCGGGGCGCCATGGTCGCCGCGGGTGTCGACCTGCTGGCGGCGACGGTCCTGACCCCCGCGGGGGAGAAGGGCGCGGACGCGTGCTTCGGCACCACCCAGCGCTTCGGGGTCCCGATGGGCTTCGGCGGGCCGCACGCCGGTTTCCTCGCGTGCCGCAGCGCGCACGCCCGCAACCTGCCGGGTCGTCTGGTCGGGGTGTCGACAGACGCCGACGGACGGGTCGCGTACCGTCTCGCCCTCCAGACCCGTGAGCAGCACATCCGTCGTGAGAAGGCGACGTCCAACATCTGCACCGCCCAGGTCCTCCTGGCGGTCCTGGCCGCGATGTATGCGTCCTATCACGGCGCCGACGGTCTCTCGGCGATCGCCCGCCGGGTGCACGCCCACGCCGATGCTCTCGCCCGGGGACTGCGCTCGGCCGGGGTCGAGGTGGTCCACGACGCGTTCTTCGACACGGTCCTGACCCGTGTACCGGGACGCGCTGATGAGGTACTGGCCGCCGCCGCCGAGCGTGGGGTCAATCTGTGGAAGGTCGACGACGACTCCGTGTCGATCGCGTGTGACGAGGCCACCACCGCCGAGCACGTCGGGGTCGTGCTCGAGGCATTCGGCGCAGGTGCCGTCGGGGCCGTCGAGATCTCGGTGGATCCGGGCCACGGGGATCGCACGAGCGAGTTCCTCCAGCACGAGGCGTTCGTGCGGTACCGGACCGAGACCGCGATGCTGAGATACCTGCGAGCGCTCTCGGACAAGGACATGGCGCTGGACCGGACCATGATCCCACTGGGCTCGTGCACGATGAAGCTCAACGCCACCACCGAGATGGAGCCCATCACGTGGCCGGAGTTCAACCGACTCCACCCGTTCGCCCCGGCGGACCAGAGCGCCGGACTCCGCGAACTCGTCGCGGATGTCGAGCAGTGGCTCGTCGACATCACCGGGTACGCGGCGGTCAGTCTGCAGCCCAACGCCGGTAGCCAGGGCGAGTACGCCGGACTCCTCGCGATCCGCGGTTACCACCGATCGCGCGGGGAGGAGGACCGGACGGTCTGCCTCATCCCGTCGTCCGCGCACGGCACCAATGCCGCCTCCGCGGTCATGGCCGGGATGAAGGTCGTCGTGGTGGCGTGCCGTGAGAACGGCGACGTCGACGTGGACGACCTGCGCGCGAAGGTGGACAAGTACGGCGCCGAACTGTCGGCGATCATGATCACCTACCCGTCCACACACGGCGTGTACGAGCACGACATCGAGCAGATCTGCGCGATCGTCCACGATGCCGGGGGTCAGGTCTACATCGACGGGGCCAACCTCAACGCGCTGGTCGGGGTCGCGCGCCCGGGCCGGTTCGGGGGCGACGTGAGCCACCTCAACCTGCACAAGACCTTCTGTATCCCCCACGGTGGCGGTGGACCGGGCGTCGGCCCCGTCGCGGTGGCCGAGCACCTGCGCGATTTCCTGCCCGGGCATCCCCACGAGGACGGCCTGGGCGCGGGTGGCGTGGTCTCCTCGGCCGCGTTCGGCTCCGCGTCGATCCTGCCCATCACGTGGGCGTACGTGCGGATGATGGGGGCCGACGGACTGCGCCGGGCCACGCTCACCGCCATCGCCAGCGCGAACTATCTGGCCCGGCGTATCGGGGAGCACTTCCCGGTGCTGTACTCCGGTGACGGCGGGTGGGTCGCCCACGAGTGCATCCTCGACCTGCGCCCGCTCATCGACTCGGTCGGCATCTCGATCGACGACGTCGCGAAGCGTCTCGCCGACTACGGCTTCCACGCGCCCACCATGAGCTTCCCGGTGCCCAACACGCTCATGGTCGAGCCGACCGAGAGCGAGGACCTGTCCGAACTGGACGCGTTCTGTGATGCGATGGCGGCCATACGCTCCGAGATCGACCGCGTCTCCGACGGTGAGTGGACCGTGGACGACAACCCGCTCAGGGGCGCGCCCCACACGGCCGAGAGCGTGTCCGCCGACGAGTGGACGCACGCCTACCCGCGCAGCGTCGCGGGGTACCCCCTGGGGTCGACCTGGCGCCCGAAGGTGTGGCCGGCCGTCCGCCGGATCGACGGGGCCTACGGCGACCGCAACCTGGTCTGCTCGTGCCCGCCGTTGGACGCGTTCGCACAGGACTGAACCGGCGCCGGGGTCCGGTGTTGTCGTACCCGCATGACACGGTACGGGGCATGACGACGACCGGACCCCACCCGATCCCCGCACTCCCCGCGGCCTGCCGCGAGTGGTGCCGCGCGCAGCCTCCCGCGCTGCTGGTCGCCGACGAGTACGTCGGGATCGATCTGGACCTGTGGAACCTGCGCCTCGCAGAGAAGGGCGTCGACCTCCGCCTGGTCGCCGGTGGCCTCGACGGCGGGCGGGTCGAGTCCGGGTCCGGGTACCTCCGCAGGAGCGACCTGTGGGCGGCGGGTCGGCGCGCCCGGGGCAGTCTCGAGGAATCCGTGGTGGCGCTCTACATGTGCGCCGCCTGGCTGTCCGGCCACCCGTCGCGATCGGGGGTGCGGCGCGGGCTGCCGGACTTCCGGGTAGCCGAGCGGGACCGGCACGGTCGGGTATCGGTCTCCTCCCACGGATACCCACTCGTGCTGCACGAGGTGGTGGACTGGCTCGACGCGCCGGTTGAGGCGATGAACCTCCTGCGGCACGGAGCTCCCGCCGGCAGAGCGGGGCGCGGCGTTCCGGACCTGGGGTATCCCCTGGCATCGCTGTACCTGTCGTCGTTGGGCATGGCCTGGTCGGCGCCGCATATCGTGCCGGTCGATCCGGCGGGGATCGGCACCCTGATCCACGCCGGCTGGACCGAGATCGACTCGGCCGCCCGGCTGACCCCCCGGCGCTACCAGCGATACCTGGACGTGGTCGCCGCGTGGGTGCGCGAGGCGGCCGTCGACCCGCTGGTTATCGAGATGTGGCTCGTCCGGGAGTGGCACGACCGGCGGGCGCCGGCCGGCTGCTCGAGCGCGTCCGCCCGGACGCATCGGGGAACCCGCCCGCGCTGACCCGGTGGCGCGCTAGGGTCCGCTCCATGGAACCCCGGAGAACGACCGTGGACGTCCCGGCAGGCACCCTCGACGTCCTGGTGTGGGAGCCGGACGGCCACGCGGCCGACACTGCACCGGTGCGGACGGTGTTGGCCCTGCACGGCTTCCCCGAGTCGGCGTGGGAATGGGAACGCGTCGCCGCGGACCTGGTGACTCAGGGGGTCCGGGTGGTGGCCCCCATGCAGCGTGGATACTCGCCCGGAGCGCGTCCGCACGATGTGGCGGACTATGCCATCGAGCACCTGTCGGCTGACGCCCTCGCCGTGGCGGACGGTCTGGGGCTCGAGCGTGTCCACGTGGTGGGTCATGACTGGGGGGCGTCCGTGGCATGGTGGTTGGCCGCCCACCATCCGGATCGGGTCGCCAGCCTCACGGCCATCTCGATCCCGCATCTCGCGGCGTTCTCCGACGCGATCGGGACGGATCCCGATCAGCAGGCCCGGTCGGCGTACTTCGGATTGTTCCGACAGGAGGGCAAGGCCGAGGACGTGCTCCTCGAGGGAGATGCCCACCGACTGCGCGCCATGTTCGGCGGGCAGGTACCGCCGGATCTGGTGGACCGGCATCTCGAGGTGCTCGGGGAGCGCTCGGCCCTGACCGCAGCCCTGCACTGGTACCGCGCGATGCGGCGGTATGACCTCCCCGACGTCACCGTCCCCACCACCTTCCTGTGGGGCGGGCAGGATCCCGCGGTCGCGCGCAGCGGGGCCGACGCGACGGCGGAGCGGGTGACGGCCGAGTACCGTTTCGTCCCGCTCGATGACCTCGGCCACTGGATACCGGAACAGGACCCCCGCGTTGGTGGCACGCGAGGTCCTGGCCCGGATCGCCTGACCGCCCCGAGGCGTGTCAGTCCTGCCGCAACTCCCGCTTGAGGAGCTTTCCGGACTGGTTGCGGGGCAGTTCATCGACGAACACCACCCGCTTGGGCACCTTGAACGGGGCGAGGTGCTCGCGCGTGCCCGCGACGATCTCGTCCTCCGTGGCGTGAGCTCCGTCCTTGAGGACGACGACCGCGGTCACCGCCTCGATCCACTTGGGATCCGGGGTGCCGATCACGGCGACCTCGGCGACCCGCTCGTCCCGGTACACGGCGTCCTCCACCTCGCGGGAGGCCACCAGGACACCGCCGGTGTTGATGACGTCCTTGATCCGGTCGACCACCTCGACGAACCCCTCCGGGTCACGCACCACGAGGTCCCCGGAGTGGAACCACCCGTCGCGGAACGCCTCCTGCGTGGCCTCGGGCTTGTTCCAGTACCCCTGGCACAGTTGCGGGGAGCGGTAGACGATCTCACCCTGCTCGCCGGCCGCGACCTCCGCGCCGCTCTCGTCGACGACGCGCGCCTCGACGAAGAAGACGGGACGGCCGGCACTGGCCGGGCGTGCATCGTGCTCCTCGGGACGCAGGACGCACGCCAGCGGCCCGATCTCGGACTGCCCGAAGCAGTTGTAGAACCCGAGCTCGGGGTACTTGTCGCGCAGGCGCTGCAGCACGGTGACCGGCATGATCGACGCGCCGTACTGGGCCTTGCGCAGGCTCGACAGGTCACGCGTGTCGAGGTCGGGGTGGGAGGCCAGCGGAACCCAGACCGTCGGTGCGAGGAACAGCGACCCGATCCCGTCCTCCTCGACGCGCCGGAGGATCTCCGGGATGTCGGGCGCGGCCATCAGGTGCACCGTCGCCCCCAGCGAGAGGTACGGCATCGCGAACACGTGCATGGCCGCGGAGTGGTACAGCGGCATCGTCACCAGTGGTGCGTCATCCGCGGCGAGGTCGAGGGAGAGGATGCAGCTGACGTACTCGTGCGCCAGTGCCGCGTGCGTCATCATCGCGCCCTTGGGCCGCGAGGTGGTGCCCGAGGTGTACAGGAGCTGCGCGAGGTCGCTCCCGGATGCGGGGGAGTCGACGGGCCGGGCCTCGCCCCGATCCACTGCCGCGCCCAGCAGCGTGCCGTCGGCGGGGTCCCCGGCGGCGGGTTGCAGCGCGAGCGTCTGCAGCGACGGCAGGGTCTGGACGACGGTCTCGAGGGTCGGCGCCTGTGCGGGGTCGACCAGCACGAGTGAGGCGCCGGAATCCGTCAGGAGGTACTCGAGCTCTCCGCCCGTCAGGGCGTAGTTCACCGGGACGTGGGTGTACCCCGCCCGTGAGGTCGCGAGGAAGCCGATGAGGTAGGCGTCCGAATTGACCCCGTAGGCGGCGATCCGCGCACCGTCGTCGAGCCCCCGAGCGGCGAGCAGGGAGGCGACCCGGTCGACCGCGGTGTCGAGTTCGGCGTAGGTCCAGCGACGGTCGGCGAAGGTCAGGGCGACCCGGTCGGGGAACCGGGAGGCGGACCGTCGCAGGATCGCGTCGACGGTCCCGGCGCCGGCGGACGAGAGGGGGGACAGAGGGGTCGTTGTCATGGTCCGACTCTATAGCGGACGGTGACGTCGTACCCCGGGTGGTCAGTCGCCGGACCGGAGGAGGTCCAGGACGGCCCGGGGGATCTCCCCGGTGGCCTCGCGCGGGGTCCACGGTTCACTCGGGACCCACTGGGATCCGCATCCGCGGCACGCGAACAGCGGCTCTCCCCGACGTTCGACCGGGGTCTCGTTCCAATTGCACAGGTCGCGGCAGGAGCGCACGCGAAGGGGTGCGAGGTCGGGGTCCGGGCGGCGTCGCGTGAGCGAGCGGAGGGAAGCGAAACCAGTCATGTCACCAGCGAGGATAGACCGCCGGGAAGGCCGGGGGTAGGCGGGCGGCGTCCGGTGGCGGGGCTGGGCGGGTCGGTGGCCGCCCGGTGCGGCGGCGGTAGCCTGAGGGGATCGGATCGCAGGGGGAACGGAGTGGACCGATGAGCGCATGCCCGTGTGGCAGTGGGGACGGGTTCGGGACGTGCTGCGGTCCGTTCGTCGAGGACGGCCTACCCGCGCGCACGGCCGAGCGGCTGATGCGGTCGCGGTACACGGCGTTCGTGCTGGGGCACACGGACCATCTCTGGCGCACGTGGCATCCCCGGACCAGACCGCCGACGGTCGAGGCATCCGACGTGGAGTGGACCGGGCTCACCGTCGTGGAGGTGGTCGCCGGAGATGAGGGCGACGACGACGGGGTGGTCGAGTTCGAAGCGCGGTACACCGGCCCGGAGGGCCCGACCGTGATGCGGGAACGGTCGCTGTTCGAGCGCAGGGGCGGGCGCTGGACGTACCTGACGGGGTCGGATCCCGCGGGCGACTAGGACCGGGCGGGGTCGTCCGGCTGGCGGGTCACGATGAACGAACCGATCGTGCCGGGGGTGGTCACATCGATCCGGCCGATCCTGACACCGCGGGGCACCGTCCAGGCCACCATTCCCCGGATCTCCTCGCCGGGGGTGGCCAGGACCGAGGGGACCAGCGGGTCGTCGACGATTCCCGCGGGGTTCTGGATCCGCTCGAAGGGTCGTCCCGAGGGGTCGAAGGCGGAGAAGTCGGCCGGACCCAGCTCGGGCTGCCCGGACGACTGCACGGCACGGACATCCACCACCAGCACGGCGTCCGAGTACGCGGAGGACGGCTCGATCCGCAGGTTCGACACGGTGACGGTGGCGTCCCACAGATCGCCCGAGACGGGGAACGGGCGGTCGAACTGCTGGGATGAGGGCAGCGGGCCGCTGGGCTCGGCGGTGGGGACGGGCACGGCGCGTTCGTCGTCGTCGCCGAGGAGCGACGGAGAGCAGGCACTGGTCAACACGGTCGCCGCCGTGACCACGGCGGCGAGGGCGGCGCGACGCATAGGGGCGCTCCTGTGGCGGGATCGTGCGCCGGGCCGGTCCCGGCAGTCCCTGATCCTACGGCCCGTCGGGGTCGGGGTCATCGGAGGCTCGCAGGTCCCGCGAGTGTTTGCCCGCGACCCGGCGTACGAGGTCCGGGTAGACGTCATCGAGCTCCGCGGAGATCTCGGCCAGCTGGATCTTGAAGTTGACCGGCACGAACACCCGGTCGACGAACTCCGACTCGGCGGTGATCGCCTCGCCGTCGAAGACGTACCGGCACCACAAGGAGTCGCGGTTGAGGATCGCGACCTCGGTCTCCGCGGCGGCCGCGTCCTCCACCGCCGACACCAGCGGACTGCGGAACACGATGAGCGGCAGGGAACGGTGCGCGCGCACGAAGAGCAGGACGCACCCGGCGGGGACGGTGAAGACATCGTGCTCGTCGGCCCGGACGCGCCGCCGGTAGACCTCGGTGAGGGCCGCTTCCACAGCCCGGGTCGCCTGGTCCGGATCGGTGATCGGCTGCGGGCGGAAGTCGTCCTCGCCGCCCGGGGGGCTCCCGGCGTCGGACGGGTCCCCGTCCGGGTCCCCGTCCGGAGGCCCGGGCTCGACCGGACGCGCGCCGACGAGGTCATCCGGATCGGAGTCGGTGACATCGTGCAGGAACACCGGGTGTCGGATCCCGAACACCTGTTCCAGGGTCCCGGCGACGAGGTGGGACAGCTCGCGGGCCCGGTCCGTCGTCAGGCTGACACGTGGGCCGGCGGCGGGATCCGGTTCACGACCCGTGTCGGCGGCCTGCCATCCGAGGGCCGAGAGCTGCGCCAGTTGCGCGGGGCGCAGGGGGGTGGGGGTGTCCTCAGAACCGCCGCCGGAGACCTCGGCGTCGACCCGCCCGGAGGCGACGGCGGTGAACCGGATGTACGGCGTGTGCGCGGAGGGCGCACCGAGGACGGGTACCGCCAGGTCGAAGATCGCGCCGGGGACCAGGTCGCGCAGGAGATCGGCCAGGTGGGAGGCGAAACGGTCCCACCCGGCCGCGATCGACGCGTCCACGTCGAACTCGAATGCCGGCATGCAAGGCAGTCAACCACCGAGCCACCGTCTCCGTGAGCGGTTCGACAGGGTCCGGCGCACGGGTCCCGGCGCGCGCCGATCAGTTCCCGGTCGGCGGATGCCCTGCCTGATAGTCCGACCAGTACTCGTCGGAGCCGTCGAACCCGACCCTGATGCCGCCGCGGTGCTCGATGATCTCCGGTTGGATCGGCGCGATGGTCCGGGACGCGGCCAGTGCGGAGTCGACGTCAGCGAACTCGGCGAGGTGGCGTAGCTGGGTCCAGGTGGGCGGCAGCAGCATCGAGTGGCCCGTACGGAAGTCCGCCAGCAGGTCCACGGGGCGGGCCCACATGGTCAGGTCCACCTCGGTGGTCAGGTCGTCCGGCTCCTGCCCGCCCGGCAGTGCGGCGAGGAAGAACCGGGTGTCGTACCGGCGCTTCTCGACCTCGGGAGTGATCCAGTGGTCGAACGGACGGAGACGGCCGGCGGCCAGCGAGAGCTCCTCCCGCTCCAGGAAGCCGCTGAACGACAATTCGTGGGCTTCGAGCTCGGCCCGGGCCGAGTGGTACCTGCCGGCATCCGAGACCGCGGCTCCGTCGAGGTGATCCGCCAACAGGACACCGCACTCCTCGAACGTCTCCCGGGCGGCGGCGCAGACCAGCCGGCGGGCCCGCGGCTCGTCGCACCCGAGGCGCTCGGCCCACCAGGTGGGGGCCGGGCCCGTCCACGCGAGGTCGGGGTCGTCGTCGGCGGCGTCCACCCCTCCACCCGGGAAGACGGTCATCCCACCGGCGAACGCCATACCCTTGACGCGGCGGGCGACGAACACCTCCGGGCCGGCGGTGGAATCGCGGATCACCATCACGGTGGAGGCGTCCTTGACGGGGCGGGCGGTGCTCTGGTCAACCTCGGTCATGCTGTCAGTCTCGCCCGACGCGGTGGCGCGCCCCACACCGGGGTGGGTGTGGTCAGTCGGAACCCGTGGCGGCCGGAGGCAGGACGCCGTAGAGCACGTGGCGGACCTGCTCGGTGACAGTCCCGCGGCTGTCGCTGACGGGGGAGCGCTCCACCCCGCACCGCACGATGGTCATGTAGAGCACGTCGAACACGGTCTGGGCCGGACCGGCGAGGTCGTCCGCGGTCGCGGAGGTGCCCGAGTGACCTGCGAGGACGCCGGCGATGAGGTCGCGAAGCTCTCCGAGGATGCGTTGCGCCTCCGCGCGGTGCGGCCCGGGCTCCCCGAACAGCGTCTCGCGGTGGTACGCCGCGATGTTCTCCGGCTGCCTGTCGAGCGCCACCAGGAGAGGTTCGCACAGGGTGACGAGATCGTTCACCGGGTCGCCGGTGGCCGGGACGGTCTCGACCATCGCGCGGAACTCGTCGTTGGCGACCATGCACAACAGTTCGCCCTTGGACTGCGCGTACCGGAACAGCGTCCCCGTCCCGACCTCGGCCAGATCGGCGACCTCCTGGGTGGTCACCGAGGAGTAGCCGCGACGGGTGAACAGGTCGCGGGCGGCCGCGTGGATGCGCCGCTGCTTGTCGGCCTTGTTCAACTCCCGGCGGCCGGGTTCGCGGGTGGGGGTCACGAGAACCACTCGGTCGGCGGGCCGGCCATCAGCAACAGCGAGAACACGATCGCCACCACGACGAGCGTCGCCACCAACGCGAGGGCGGGCGACCGCACCGCGAAGGCCAGCACGCGCTCCGGGAGCGTACGCGGGGCGTCGCCCTCCGGGCCGACCCGCCACGGGCCGTCGAGCAGTCCACGACGCTCCACCGACCGCTCGAACGGGACGGTCGCATAGGGGATCACGGCGGAGGCCAGACCGAGGACCCCGGTTCCGGCGCCCCACCGCTTGTCGGTCCACACCGCGACGGTGGCGACGGCGTAGCAGAGGAACACGAACCCGTGGACGCTGCCGCCGACCATGGTGGCCCAGTCGAACCCGAAGGCGTACTTGCCGATCATGCCGAGGATCAGGAGCGTCCAGGTGACCACCTCCGCCAACGCGAGCCTCTTGTACAGGATGCGGGGGGTCACAGCTGTCCTCCATCGGTCGGGTCCGGGTCCGTCGGACATCGTACGGACCCGGGCCCCGAGAGCCGGTTCCAGGGCGTGGGCGGGTTCACCCGTGGAGGGCGAGGGAGGCGAAACGCACCTCGCCCGCCTCGTCGCAGGCCGCCAGGTCCACCACACCCTCGATCGCCCAACCGTGGTCGCCCTCCGGGTCGTCGAGCACCTGACGGACCCGCCACGTATTGGTCTCCACGCCGGGGCCCGACTCGGTGACCGTGAACAGTGCGGGGCCACGGGCCGCCGGCCCGGTTCCGATGGCGTCGTACTCGTCCCAGTAGGCGTCGATCTCCGAGTCCCAGTCGGGGTGGTCGGGCACGTCGGCGTCAAGTTCCGCCAACCGCTCGATGTCGTCGCGCGAGAGCAGTTCGACGCGGCGGAACATCGCGTTGCGCACCATCACGCGGAACGCGCGCCTGTTCGCGGTGACGGGCCTGGTGTTCCCGGCGGACTCACCGAACGCGAGCTCCGCGACCTGGGCGGACGACACATCCGGGTCGGTGAGGAGCTCCCACTCGTCCAGCAGGCTCGAGTCCACCTGTCGGACCAGTTCGCCCAGCCACTCGACCAGGTCCTCGAACTCCTCGGAGCGTCGGTCGGCGGGGACGGTCTGGCGCAGTGCCCGGTAGGCGTCGGTGAGGTAGCGCAGGACGGCTCCCTCGGAGCGGCCGAGCCCGTAGGCCGAGACGAGGTCCGAGAACGTCATGCCCCGTTCGACCATCTCCCGGATGACCGATTTCGGTGACGGTTCGATCCCGGCGACCCACGGATGCCCTGCGCGGTAGGCGTCGTAGGCGTCGGCGATGAGGTCCCCGAGCGGCTTGGGCCACGAGATGTCCTCGACCAACTCCATGCGCTCGGAGTACTCGACCCCGTCGGCCTTGAGCGCCCCGATCGCCTCCCCACGGGCCTGGCGCTGCTGGGCGTACAGGATCGGCCGGGGATCGTCGAGCACGGCCTCGATCACCGAGACCAGGTCCAGCTCGGGGGTGGGGGACTCCGGGTCGAGCACCTCCATCGCGGCGATCGCGAACGGCGCCAGCGGCTGGTTCAGCGCGAAATCCCGTTGGAGGTCCACCGTCAGCCGGACGTGCCGCCCGTCGCCGTCGGGCTCCGGGAGCCGTTCCACGATCCCGGCGGCCTCCAGCCCTCGGAACAACTCGATCGCGCGCAGCACGTGTTGGCGGATGCGCGCGCGGGTCTCGTGAGAGGACAGCAGCAGGTGTCGCATGTGCTCGTAGCAACTGCCGGGACGGGAGATGATGTTGAGCAACATCGAGTTGCTCACCTCGAAGCGGCTGGTGAGCTGCTCGGGCTGGGCGCCGACGAGTTTGTCGAAGGTGGACCGGGACCAGTTGACGAACCCCTCGGGGGGCTTCTTCTTGCCGGCCTTGGCCTTCTTCTTGGGGTTGGCGGCGGCTTTCGCGGCGGCCTTGGCGTTCTCGATCTCGTGCTCGGGGGCGAGCACCACCACGAACCCCTCGGTGTCGAACCCGGCCCGACCGGCACGGCCCGCGATCTGGTGGAACTCGCGGGCCTTGAGGACCCGCTGACGACGGCCGTCGAACTTGGTCAGGCCGGTGAACAGCACGGTCCGGATGGGCACGTTGATCCCGACGCCGAGGGTGTCCGTACCGCAGATGACGGTGAGCAGGCCGTCCTGCGCCAGCCGCTCCACCAGCCGCCGGTATTTGGGGAGCATGCCCGCGTGGTGGACGCCGATCCCGTGGAGCAGGAGTTTGCGCAGGGTGCGGCCGAACGCGGTGCTGAACCGGAACCCGCCGATCTCCTCGGAGACCGCGGCCTTGCGCTCCTTGGTCGCCACCGAGAGCGAGGTCAACGCCTGGGCCTGTTCGAGTGCGGCGGCCTGGGTGAAGTGGACGATGTAGACGGGGGCCTTGCCGTCACGGAGGAGCAGTTCCACCGTCTCGTGGACGCCGCTGAGCTCGTACTCGAACGACAGGGGGACGGGGCGTTCGGTGCCGCCGATGTGCACGCACTCCCGACCCGTGCGCCGACGCAGGTCCTCCCGCAACCAGTCGACGTCCCCGAGGGTCGCGGACATGAGCAGAAACTGCGTGTCGGGCAGTTCGATGAGCGGCACCTGCCAGGCCCACCCGCGGTCCGGCTCGGAGTAGTAGTGGAACTCGTCCATCACCACCTGGCCGATGTCGGCGGCCGACCCCTCTCGCAGGGCGATGTTGGCGACGATCTCGGCGGTGGCGCAGACGATGGGGGCGTCGGCGTTGACCGAGGCGTCGCCGGTGAGCATGCCCACGTTCTCGGCGCCGAAGACCTCGCACAGGGCGAAGAACTTCTCGCTGACGAGCGCCTTGATGGGGGCGGTGTAGTAGCTACGGACACCTCGTGCCATCGCCGAGAAGTGGGCCCCCAGCGCCACGAGGGACTTGCCGGAGCCGGTGGGGGTGGCCAGGATCACGTGGCTGCCGGCGGCGATCTCGAGGACGGCCTCCTCCTGCGCCGGGTACGGCGTCAGCCCCCGGTCGGCGGCCCACGCCACGAACGCGTCGAACACCGCCTCGTCGTGCAGGTCGGCGGGGACGTCGTCGAGGTCGGCGAGGAGGTGGGGCAGATGCACCGGTCCGAGCCTAGTCGCCGAGGTCGGTCAGCCGTTCATCTCCGGGCCCCGGCCCGACCCGTCGTCCTCGGCCTGCTGGGCCAGGAACCGCTCGAACTCGGCACCGATCTCGTCGCCGGAGGGCAACGGCTTGCCGCCGGGGTTGAGTGAGTCGGAGCCCAGGCGCGTCTCCATGAACTGGTCGTACTGCTTCTCCATGAGCTCGACGGCGGTGAGGACCTCGGGGTTGTTCTCGATCTGCGCGTTGACCTGCGCGGTGAACTCCTCGGCGGCCTTCTCCAGTCCGGTGGTCGGCAGCTCGAGGTCCGCGAGCCGCGAGACGTTGTCGACGAGGTTGAGCACCGCCGCGGGGTACGCGGTCTGGGAGAGGTACTGGGGGACGTGCACGGTGAAGCCCGCGGACGGGATCCCGTGCTCGGCCATCCGCAGCTCGAGCAGTGAGGTCACGTTGCCGGGCACGGAGAACTCGCCGGGCCAGGCGGTGAACCCCTGGATGAGGTCCACATCACTGGCGTGGGCGCTGGAGTTGGTCGGCCGGGTGTGCGGCACGCCCAGCGGCATGGCCCCGAGTCCGATCGACATGCGGACGCCGAAGGTGGCGGCCAGATCGATCACGGAGTTGGTGAAGCCGTCCCACTTCAGGTCGGGTTCGAGGCCCGAGAGCAACAGGAACGACGTGCCGTCGGTGGCCTTGACGGCGTGCAGTTGGATCGTCGGCTGGTCGTACTCGGAGAACCGATCGAACGAGTATTTCAGGTGGGGGCGGCGGGACCGGTAGTCCACCAGCTCGTCGACGTCGAACTCGACGATCAGCTGGGAGTCCAGGGTTTCGCGGAGGTGTTCGGCCACGCCCTGGATCGCCTGGCCGGCGTCCGAGAACCCCTCGAGTCCGTGTACGAGGACCGGTCCGCGGCCGTCCTCAGAACGCAGGTCGGGAACGGGTTCGATCATTCGGTACAGATCGCTGTGCCTGGCCATGTCGACTCCTCTCGTCACCACACCCCGTCCGTCGGGAGTACGGGGTCGCCCGGTCGTCCATCCGGGACGGGGTTCACAACTGTGACAACGACACCGCGCCCGGGTTGATTCCCCGGTGGCGGTGCCCCTGCCGTTCCCCACAGGTCGTCCCCCTCTCCACAGGCGGGGCGCGACAGGACGCCCGCAGGCCTCCGGTGGCCGACCACGTGCCCGATGGTGAGACCGGTGCACGGCACCTGCGGGCCGGGACCCGGGCGGGGCCCAGGACGCGCGAGACAGGAGACGGATGAGGACGATGACGACCGGCGAGATGATCGACGATGACGGGGCGGACGGACGGGCGACGGTGGTGATCTCCTCGCCGGAGGAGTTGATCGCCTCCATACCGGCGATGCTCGGCTTCCTACCGGGCCGGGGGTCGGTGGTGGTGCTGTGCGGCGAGACGGCGGACGGCGGGCAGGGGCCGGTGGTCCGTATGGATGTCGACGGGTTGCTGGGGGCGGGACGGGGCGACCCCGATGACGACGAGTTGCTCGACGGTGACGGCGACGTGGACGGTTATCACGACGGCGGTCCCGACGACGCTTTCGTGGGGCGCTCGAACCCGGCTGTCGATCCCGGTCCCGCGCGCGGGTTGGCGCAGTTCTGCGCGCGGGAGGGGATCGGGTCGGTGCATCTGGTCGTGGTGCACGAGGACTGCGTGGAGGACTACCACGCGGGCTTGCGGGCGGAGGACGCCGCATCGGCGTTCGAGTACTGGCTGGGTGTCGCGGGCACAGAGGTCTCGGCGGCCTACGGCGTCGGCGAGTTCGCCGAGGGCGCACCGTGGGTGGACCTGTTCGGGATGGTCCGTGGGGTCCAACTCGATCCCGATTCGACGCAGATCGCCGCGGTCCACGCGTACGGTGGCCGGGTCCGGGCCGGCTCGCGGGACGAGATAGACCGGATGTACCTCGTGCGGGACGCGGACGCCTGCGACGAGGATCCCCACGAGTCGGGGCCGCCGCGGGTGGACGGGGCCCGTCGGGTGGCGGAGGCGGTGGTGGCCGAGGCGGTCGAGCGTCACGACGACGCCGCACGTCGACTGGAGGTGGGGGAGAGTGTCGACGACGACGAGCTCGCCGGAATCGGCCGGGACCTGCTCGTCATCGCGGTTCGGGACGAGATCTACCGGCGGCTGGCCCAGCGGGGTCTGGGCGACGGCGACGGCCGACGTCTCGTGTGGTGGGCGGTCGCGCGCCGGAGGCCGGGGCGTGAACGCTCGGTGGCGCTCCTGCTACTCGGCGCCGCGGCCTACTTCGACGGTAGCGGGGTGCACGCCTGGTCGGCCCTGTCGGCGGCCCTGGACGCCGACGCCGGCAACTCCCTCGCCCGGCTCCTGATCGACAGCCTGCACGCGGGCCTGTCTCCGGAACGGCTCAGGCAGGTGGCCGCGGCCGCCTGAGCCGCTCCGGGTCAGCGCGGAGCCGAGTGCGCGCGGTCGCCGAGCGCCTCGGTGAACGCCCAGGCGTCCTCGACGACCGTACGCAGGTCGGTGCGGGAGGGTTTCCACCCGAGTTCGGCGATCGCCCGGGCGCTGGAGGCCACGAGCACCGCCGGGTCGCCGGCGCGACGTGGGGCGACGACGTCGGGGATGGGATGTCCGGTGACCTCCCGGCACACGTCGATGACCTCACGGACGGAGAACCCCTCACCGCTGCCCAGGTTGAGCACCCGGTGGGTGCCGGGAGTGTTGGTCTCCAGCGCCAGCAGATGGGCGTCGGCGAGGTCGGCGACGTGGATGTAGTCGCGGATGCACGTGCCATCGGGGGTGGGCCAGTCGTCACCGAAGACCTTGATATCGGCGCGATGGCCGAGCGCGACCTGCAGCACGAGGGGGATGAGGTGGGTCTCCACGACCCGGTTCTCGCCCGCACCGTGATAGGCCCCGGCGACGTTGAAGTAGCGCAGGCTGGTCGCGGCGAGACCGTACGCGGTGGCGTACGACGTCATGGCGTGATCGATCGCGAGTTTGGTGGCCCCGTAGGTGTTGGTCGGACGCGTGGGCATGTCCTCGGTGATGGGGACCTGCTCGGGCTCGCCGTAGGTGGCGGCGGTGGAGGAGAACACCAGGTTGCCCACCCCGGACTCACGCATCGCGTCGAGGAGGGCCAGGGACGTGACGACGTTGCCCTGCCAGTACTCCCCGGGCTTCTCGACGGACTCGCCGACGAGGGAACGCGCGGCGAAGTGCAGGACACCGTCGAACGAGGAGTCGAGAACCTCCGGCGCGCGTACGGCCACGTCCCCCTCGACGAACGTCGCCCCCTCGGGAACCCCGTCCCGGTTACCCGTGGACAGGTCGTCGAGCACCACCACCTCGTGACCGCGCTCGATCAGGACCGTCGCGCAGACCCCGCCGACATACCCGGCGCCGCCGGTGACGAGCAGCTTCACGAGACGATCTCGACCTGGATCGCGTGGGCGTGGTCGCCGTCGAGTTCCACCGTGCGCCCCTCACCGGAGTCGAGCTCGACGAGGTGCCCGCGGCGGGTGGCGGTGACGGTTCTGAGCGGTTCGACGCCCACGGCCCGGAGCTCGGAGATCAGTTCCGTGTCGATCTGCACGTTCTCACCGATCGCCCGGATCCGGACCCGGTGGGCCACGTCGCTCTCCAGCGCCGAGAGCCTGATCTGGTTGGGGTCGTCGAGGGCGGAGGCGGGGTACCCGATCCGCTCCAGCCCGGGGATCGGGTTGCCGTAGGGAGAGGTCCGGGGGTCATCGAGGACCTCGATGAGCCGCCGCTCGACGTCGTCGCTCATCACGTGCTCCCAGCGGCACGCCTCGGCGTGGACCTTCTCGAGCTCCAGTCCGATCACGTCGACCAGGAGACGCTCGGCGAGGCGGTGCTTACGCATCACACCCACCGCGAGTTCCCTGCCCGTGGCGGTGAGCTGGAGATGCCGGTCGGGGGCCACGAGGACCAACCCGTCGCGCTCCATCCGCGCGACGGTCTGGCTCACGGTCGGCCCGCTCTGCTCGAGGCGCTCGGCGATCCTCGCCCGCAGCGGGATCACGCCTTCCTCCTCGAGTTCGTAAATGGTGCGGAGGTACATCTCGGTGGTGTCCACCAGGTCCTTCACGCTGCAGTCCTCCACGGTCGGATCGTCGATAGGTGTGCGACTCCCCGCAGGCGCGGGCGCCGTCAGGGTTCTGCCTCCGAGACTACCGTCGGGCCACCGACCGGGGTGGAGAGCGGACAATCGGGGGCCGGGCCCGGTGCCACACGCGTAGATTCACGGGTGACGTGCCCCACTGCTCGCTCGGGGTGCTCGGGCCGGGAACGACCCGGCCCACGGGAGGACGGTGGCTATGGCCGGGATCGGGGACGGCGTCGCGGCGAAGGTCGTGTGGAGTCCGTCATTGCTGGAGTATCGACATTCCGCTGACCACCCGATGAGTCCACGGCGGCTCGATCTGACCATGTCGCTCGCGACCGAGCTCGGCGTCCTGCAGGGTGTCGAGCTGCTGGACCCCGGGTCGGCCAGCGAGGACGAGCTACTGAGGGTCCACACCTCCCGCTACATCGACGCCGTCAAGGCCGCCGGCGACCTGCCGCCCGGTGAGCATGTCGGGATGAGCCACGGGCTCGGGACGGCCGACAACCCGACGTTCCCGGCGATGCACGAGGCCAGCGCGGCGGTCGCGGGCGGCACGCTGACGGCCGCCCGGGCCATCGCCAGCGGGGCCGCGACGCGTGCGGTCTCCGTCGCCGGGGGGATGCACCACGCCATGCCCGCTGCCGCCGCCGGGTTCTGCGTCTACAACGACGCGGCGGTGGCGATCAGCTGGTTGCTCGACAACGGGTACGACCGCGTCGCCTACGTCGACATCGACGTCCACCACGGGGACGGCGTCCAGACCGCGTTCTACGAGGACCCGCGGGTCCTGACGGTGTCCCTGCACCAGCACCCAGCCACCCTGTGGCCGTCCACCGGCTGGGCGTCGGAGACCGGTGTCGGCCGCGCGGAGGGCACCGCCGTCAACCTGGCGTACCTCCCCGCGGTCACCGATGATCTCTGGCTGCGGGGCTTCCACGCCGTGGTCCCCGGAGTGCTGCGGACGTTCGAACCCCAGATCATCGTCATGCAGGCCGGGTGCGACTCGCACCGTGAAGACCCGCTCGCCGACCTCTCGTTGACCGTCGACGGTCACCGGCAGTCGTATCTGGAGGTCGTGGCGCTGGCTGACGAACTCTGCGAAGGGAGACTCATCGCGATCGGCGGGGGCGGCTACGAACTGGTGCGGGTGGTCCCGCGGTCGTGGACCCACCTCATCGCTGCCGTGCTGGGGGTCCCGCTCGACCCGGCGACCGCGATCCCGGACCAGTGGCGGGCCGCGGCCGGCAGGTTCACCGTCCCCGACCGCGTCCCGCAGACGATGGGGGACGGGGAGACCCCCGGCTACACCCCGTGGGAGCCCGCGGGATCCGATCGGGGGGTGGAGATGGATCGTTCGCTCGCCCGACTCGACCAGTCGATCCTCGACACCCGCCGCTCGGTCTACCCCCTGCTCGGACTCGACCCGGACGATCCCCGCGACTGACCGGCGGCGCTGCAACAGACTCATCGACCCCCTACCCCTCAGTCCCTGGAGGACCCCATGGCGCACCCCGGCGACCGCGAGACCGTTGACACGGTGACCGAGAACCCGACCGACGCCACCCCGGCGGTGGACCCACCCGAGCACGCGTCGACCGACACCTCCGTCGACGAGTACCCGGAGGGCTATCCCCACGAGTGGGCTGCGGACGTACTCGGATCCGACGGGCGGGCCGTGCGCGTGCGGCCGATCCTGCCCAACGACGCCGAGAAGATCTCCCGGTTCCACACCAGCCTGTCCGAGCGCACCCGCTACCTGCGTTACTTCGGATCGCACGATGT
Source organism: Dietzia sp. 111N12-1 (assembly GCF_001658045.1). Taxonomy (NCBI): domain Bacteria; kingdom Bacillati; phylum Actinomycetota; class Actinomycetes; order Mycobacteriales; family Dietziaceae; genus Dietzia; species Dietzia sp. 111N12-1. The sequence continues at coordinate 48,193 of NZ_LSSV01000031.1, forward strand.
GCTGTCCGACCGTGAACTCGCCCGGATGACCAACGTCGACTACCGCGACCGGATGGCGTTCGTCGCCGAGTTGGGCGCGGAGGTCATCGGCATGGCGATCTACGAGCGACTGCCGAACTCGACCTTCGCCGAGGTCGCGTTCACCATCTCCGACCAGCATCAGGGGCGTGGGCTGGGGTCGATCTTCCTCGAGCACCTGGCCGGCGCCGCGGCCGAATGCGGGATCGACCACTTCGAGGCCGAGGTGCTCTCCGAGAACCGGTCGATGATCCAGGTGTTCCGGCGGGCCGGGTACGAGATCTCCCGTTCGTTCGATGGGTCCACTCTCCACCTGGAGTTCGCGATCGACCCATCCGAGGCCCTGACCAATGTCCGGAACTCGCGGGAGGCGGCGGCGGAGGCACGGAGTCTGGCGCGTGTGCTCAACCCCAGTTCCGTCGCCGTGATCGGCGCCTCGGACCAGGTGGGCAAGATCGGGCACACGGTACTGCGCAACCTCATCGGCAACGGGTTCTCCGGTCCCGTGTACCCCGTCAATTCCGATGCCACGTCGGTGCAGTCCGTGCGCGCCTATCCGAGCGTCAGGGACATCCCGGATCCCGTGGACCTCGCGGTAGTGGCAGTACCGGCGGCGTCCATGTCGGAAGTCCTCGACGACTGCCTGTCGAAGGGCGTGTCGACCCTCGTCGTCATCTCCGCCGGGTTCTCGGACGTCGGCAGCGCCGGCGTCGTCTCCGAACGGCGTCTGGTCAGCGAGGCCCGCGCCCACGGGATGCGCGTGGTCGGCCCCAACGCGCTCGGGGTGATCAACACCTCACCCGACGTGCAGCTCAACGCGACCCTCGCAGAAGTCGTTCCGGGACCCGGCCGCACGGGGTTCTTCTGCCAGTCGGGTGCGCTCGGGATCGCCATCCTCGCCGCCGCGGCCCGACGTAGGCTCGGGCTGTCCACGTTCGTCTCCGCCGGTAACCGCGCCGACGTCTCCGGCAACGACCTGCTGCAGTACTGGGACACCGACACCGCCACCGAGGTGGTGCTGCTCTACCTGGAGAGCTTCGGTAACGCCCGCAAGTTCTCCCGGATCGCCCGGCGCGTGGCGCGCAACAAGCCGGTGGTGGTGGTCCGCCGAGCGGCCGACGATCTGGAGTCGGGCGTCGAGGGGCTGACGGCGAACGCCATCGGTGGACTGTTCCGCGACTCCGGCCTCATCCAGGTGGATTCCATCACGGACATGTTCGACACCGCCACGCTCCTGGCCTACCAACCGCTGCCCACGGGAGGTCGCCTCGGCATCGTCGGCAACTCCTCCGCGGTCGGACGCCTCGGCGGGGACTCCGCGCGTCAACAGGGCTTCACCGTGGCGCATTCGGTCGATCTGGGTGCCGGCGCGTCCCCGGAGGAGTTCCGCGAGGCGATCGCGGACGTCCTCGCACGTGACGAGGTCGACTCGGTCCTGACGGTGTTCGTCCCTCCGGTCGCGACGGAACCCGACGCCTATGCCGAGGCGATCCGTACCGCCGCGGGCGAGAGCAGCAAGCCCGTGGTGAGTACCTTCCTCGCGGGGGAAGGGCTGCCGGAGGGACTGACGGTGACCGACGAGTCCGGGGTGGCGGCGCGGGGCTCGATACCCTCCTACCCGTATCCCGAACGAGCGGTGTCCGCACTGGTGCGCGCCCGCCGGTACGCCGAGTGGCTCGACAAGCCGGCCGAGGAGCCCGCCGAGTACGAGGACATCGACCGCGCACGCGCGCGGGAGCTCGTGGACTCGCTCTGCCAGCTCCACGCCGGAACCGAGTCGTTCGAGCTCACGCAGGGCCAGGTCCGGGCCCTGTTGGAGTGCTACGGGATCGACATCGTCGACTACCGCGTCGTGACGGATGTCGACCAGGCCGTGATGGCCGCCGACGAGTTGGGCTACCCGGTGGCGGTCAAGGCGATGAGTGACCGGTGGCGGACCCGCAGCGATCAGTCCGGGGTGCGACTCGACCTCGTCGACTCTGCCGCGGTGCGGCATGCCTTCGCGTTCCTCCAGTCCACGACGGGCTCACGTTCCCTGCACGTGCAGAAGATGGCGACCAAGGGGGTCGCCGTGACCATCCGGGTCGCCGATCACCCGATCTTCGGCACCCTCATCTCGTTCGGACTGTCCGGGATGTTGTCGGATCTGCTGGCCGACCGGGCGTTCAGCACGCTGCCGATCTCACCCCGCGAGGCGGCCGCCCTGCTCGACCGGCCCCGGGCCGCAGCGCTCCTCGACGGGTATGCCGGGGACGCGCCTGTGGACCGTGACGCGTTGGTGGAGCTCATGGGGCGGGTTTCATGCCTGGTAGAGGACGTGCCGGAGATGCGGCGCCTGTCGGTGGACCCGGCGCTCGCCGGACCCGACGGTCTCGCGGTGCTCTACGCAACGGTCCGGCTGGGGCCGCCCCCCAGGTTCAGCGCCGACGAGGGGCCCCGCCGGCTGCGCTAGGCGCTGTGGTCGGCCCTGGACGGCACCGCGAAGGCCCCGCCCCTCCCGATCGGGGGAGGCGGGGCCCTGGGATTGCGACCTCACGGTGTGAAGGGCTCCGGGGAACCCGGCTCGCGTCCGATCGGGCAGCGTCTGATCGTGCGGCGTGCGATCCGGCGTCCGGTCAGACGGCGTAGGAGCGGAGCTTGTCCGCGCGACGACCCTCGCGGAGCTTGGCCATGACCTCGCGCTCGATCTGGCGGACCCGCTCGCGCGACAGTCCGAAACGCTTGCCGATCTGGTCGAGGGTGCGAGGCTGGCCGTCGTCGAGACCGAAACGCAGCGTGATGACCTGCTGCTCGCGCTCCTCGAGGGTGGCCAGGACCGCGCGCACGTCGGAGTGCATCACATTGGTCACCACGGTGTTCTCCGCACTGGTGGCCTCGGCGTCCTCGATGAAGTCACCGAGCGGCGCCTCCTCGTCCGCGCCGACCGGCATGTCGAGGCTCACCGGGTCACGCGAATGGTCCAGCAGCTCCTCGATCTTGTGCGCGGGGATGCCCGACTCCTCGGCGAGTTCCTCGAGGGAGGCCTCACGGCCGAGCTGCTGGTGGAGTTCACGCTTGATCCGGGCGAGCTTGTTGACCTGCTCGACCAGGTGGACCGGCAGACGGATGGTGCGGGACTGATCGGCCATTCCGCGGGTGATCGCCTGACGGATCCACCAGGTGGCATAGGTCGAGAACTTGAAGCCCTTCGCGTAGTCGAACTTCTCCATCGCACGGATCAGGCCCAGGTTGCCCTCCTGGATGAGGTCCAGCAACGGCATGCCGCGGCCCGTGTAGCGCTTGGCCAGCGACACCACCAGGCGCAGGTTGGCCTCCAGCAGATGGGCGCGGGCGGCCTCACCTTCCGCGACGATCGCCTTGAGGTCGGCCTTGCGGACCGGACCCAGACGCTTCCTGGTCTCCAGCACGTGCTTGGCGTAGAGACCGGCCTCGATCCGCTTGGAGAGCTCGACCTCGTCCTCAGCGTTGAGCAGTGCCGTCTTGCCGATCCCGTTGAGGTAGACACGGACGAGGTCAGCGCTCGGGCTCTGGCCGTCCGGCCCCGCCTCCGTCCGACGGTCCGATCGGGTGGTGGCTGACGTCATGTCTCCTCCTCCTGCCTGGCCATGTGACGAGGCCGGCGTTCGGTTGCTGGTGGACGGATCAGGCGCGTGGCCGGGTCACGGTCACGTACCTCTACAACGACGGGGGTACCGGGAATGTTCCCGCGCCGATGATGTCGGTCACGATCCGTCGAGGAAACCCGCTCAGCCCGAGCCGGGGGTCTCCACCAGCAGCGTGAACGGGCCGTCGTTGACCGAATGGACCTGCATCATCGCGCCGAAGACTCCCGTGGCCACCTCGAGGCCGCGTTCGCGCAGACCGTGGACCACGGCGTCCACCACGGGTTCGGCCACCTCGCCCCGAGCCGCTCTCGACCACGACGGCCGCCTGCCCTTCGCGGTCGACCCCATGAGCGTGAACTGGCTGACGACCAGGACGGGGGCGCCCACCTCCGCGGCGCTGCGTTCCTCCCGCAGGATCCGCAGGTCCGAGATCTTGCGGACCATCGTGGCGACGTCGGTCTCGTCGTCGTCGTCCGACACCCCCAACAGGACCAGCAGTCCGGGGCGTGACAGGGCCCCGACGACCTCACCGTCCACCGTCACCGACGCCTCGGTGACCCGGGAGACGACGGCCCTCATCCCGCCGCCCCTGCGGCCACGGCCGCGGCGACCCCCGGGGGCAGGAGGCCTGGCATCCCCGCCGGGACGACGAACCCGTGGAGGAACAGGTCGGCGACCACCCGGCGGACGGGGCCGGCGAGGGCGTCGGGATCCTCCCCGGCACCGACCGCGGCGAGCACCACCAGGTCCTCCAACTGCAGCGCGCCCGTCCGCGCCCCACGCAGGACGCTCGCGGTGAGCGGATCGATCTCGTGGCGCCACCGGGCGCCGGTGACCCGCTCCACCACGACGGTGGACGGACCGGGGGAGCCGACCTCGTCCGGCCCGGCGGGGGCGAGGGATTCGGAGAGGTGGAGGTGGACGTCCGGCGACACTGTGAAGACCGTGGCATCGAGGGCGCGCTCCTGTCCGCCGTGTTGCTCCGCGGCCTCCCGCAGCCACGCCGTGCGCGCGAAGTAGGCCTCCGCCTCGTCACCGAGGCCGTCGCCGAACGGGTGCGTGAGGTCCTCGCACAGGACGGACGACGGCCCGTCGATCCGCCGGAGGTAGACGTAGCCGAACCCGATCCCGGCCACACCCTCCTCGGCGAAGTGGTCCAACCAGGCGTCCGCGGCCCGCGTGGTGGCCTCGTCGCGTGGGTCCATGCCCTCGTCGGTGAGCCAGGTCCACACGTAGAGGCCGGGGTCGGAGACGTCCCGCCGCACGATCCATGCGTCGACGCCCTCGGCCGGCACCCACGACGACACGTGGGCCCGCCAGTCCGAGTCCTCCCGCTCCACCCAGGACGCCAGCAAAACCGCGGTGCCACCGTCGGCCAGATGCTGCGGCGCGCCCGACACGACCGTCCGACTGGCACCGTCGAGCTTCAGGCCGGACTCGCGGTAGGAGTGCCCGGTCTCGGGCGGGCCCACCACGAACGGGGGATTGGCGACGATACGGTCGAACCGGCGCCCCGCCACGGGCTCGAACCACGGACCGTGCAGGAGCTCCGCACGCTGGCCGTTGATCGCCAGGGTGGCGGCCGCCAACTCGAGGCACCGAGGGGTGATATCGGTCCCGGTGACGGTTCGGGCGGACCCCGACGCGTGGACCATCTGGATCCCACACCCGGTGCCGAGATCCAGGACCGACCCGGTGGTGGACGAGGGCGTGACACGCAGCAGCGAGAGCGTCGCCTGCCCGACCCCCAGGACGTGGTCCGGCCGGGTCGTGGTGTGGACCATCGACCCGTCGACGTCCGCGAACACCCAGCGGGTCCCGTGCCCGGTGTCGACCGGACGCAGGTCGATCTCCGCACGCAGGGAGGCACCGTCGTCGATCGCGGTCCACAATCCGGCAGCGACGCCGTCCCGCACGTCGACCCCGGGCAGGGTCGCGGTGACCTCGGAGCGGGGGAGCGGATCGCCCAGGACGAACAGCCGCACCAGGGTCCCGACCCCCCTCGCGTCACGCGCGTGACGGCGGACCGTCGCGGCATCCGATCTGTCCAGGGCCGAGACCGCCTCGGGCCCCAGCGCGCGCTCCAGTCCCTCCACCGTGTAGTCGTGCCGCCGGAACGCCTCGGCCAACGCGGGCGCGAGTTCGGCGAGGGTCGGGTTCGGGCTGCTCACGTGTCGGGGTCGCTCTCGTCGGCGGACGGGGTGGGATCGGGTGCGGCGTCGGGGGCACTCGTGCCCCGGGGCGGTGAGTCGGTCCCGGTGAGCCCGGGTGGCAACGCGTACGGGATGTTCGACGAGAGCCGCCCCGCGGTGTAGGTGCGGGCCTGTCCCTTGGGCAGGGGAGGCCGGTCATTGGCCCCGATGACGGCGATCCACGGGATCGGGATGGACGCCGCCACGATCGCCAGGGCGATCCACGGGTTGTTCCAGAGGGCCAGCGACCCCGCCGCCAGGAAGAGCGCGGGGATCCGGATACTCATCAGCAGGAAGTAGCGCTTCTTCCGGGCCGCCAGCTCGTCGTGGTACGACTCGCGCGCGCCCGTGATGAGAACGGGCCTCGAGGTGTCGTCCCGTTCCCCGGATCGCTGACGGCGGAAGTCGGGTGCCATGGGGCCCAAGGTACTCCGGCGTTGGCGCCGCGACGCCCGGGTGCGGCATCATGAGGGGGTGAGTACCACCCGGACGAAGACACTCGAGCGTCCCGAGGTCACGACGACCGAGGAGACGCAGGACGACGCACCCAAGTTCTTCCACTATGTGGACAAGAGCAAGATCGCCGAGAGCGCGGTCATGGGTTCCTACGTGATCGCCCTGTGCGGTGAGGTCTTCCCGGTCACCCGATCCGCGAAGCCCGGATCGCCGGTGTGCCCGGAGTGCAAGCGCGTCTACGAGACCCTGAAGCCTGGTGAGTGATCCCGGCGCGGTCCCGGGCCCAGACGAACAGACCGCAGAACACTCCACCCCGCCGGCCGGGGGTGCGTCGCTGCGCGCCTGGCAGCGCACCGCGCTGCGCAAGTACCTCATGGCGCGGCCGAAGGACTTCCTCGCCGTGGCGACCCCGGGCGCCGGCAAGACGACGTTCGGCCTGAGAGTCGCCTCCGAACTGCTCGCCGACCGCACGGTCGACGCGATCACCGTGGTGGCCCCCACCGAACACCTCAAGTACCAGTGGGCCGCCTCGGCCGCGCGCGCCGGCATCGCTCTCGACCCCGAGTACTCCAACACCTCGGGCGCGCTCGCCCCGGAATACCACGGCGTGGTGGTGACATACGCCCAGGTGGCCGCGCACCCGTTCAAGCACCGGGAACGCACCGCGTCCAGGCGCACCCTGGTGATCCTCGACGAGATCCACCACGGTGGTGACGCCAAGAGCTGGGGCGACGCGATCCGCGAGGCGTTCGAGGACGCGGAGCGCCGCTTGTCGTTGACCGGCACCCCGTTCCGGTCCGACGACAGTCCCATCCCGTTCGTCACCTACGAGCCCGACGGGCAGGGACACCAGCGCTCCAAGGCCGACCATTCCTACGGCTACGCCGATGCTCTGGCCGACGGCGTCGTCCGCCCCGTGGTGTTCCTCGCCTACTCGGGCGAGGCCCGGTGGCGCAGCAACGCCGGCGAGGAGTTCTCGGCCCGCCTCGGCGAGCCGCTGAGTGCCGACCAGACGTCCCGTGCCTGGCGCGTCGCCCTCGACCCCCACGGTGACTGGATGCCCGCCGTGCTCCAGGCGGCGCACACCCGGCTCCGGCAGATCCGCGCCGGCGGAGTGCCCGACGCCGGCGGTCTGGTGATCGCCACCGACCAGGAGCGAGCCCGCGAGTACGCGGCGCTCCTGACGGAGATCACCGGTACCCCGCCGACCGTCGTCCTCTCCGACGACCCGACCGCCTCGAGTCGGATCGGTACCTTCTCCGACTCCACCGACGAGTGGATGGTCGCGGTCCGGATGGTCTCCGAGGGCGTCGACGTGCCACGACTGAGCGTCGGCGTGTACGCCACCAGTGCCTCGACACCCCTGTACTTCGCGCAGGCGATCGGGCGGTTCGTCCGGTCCCGTCGGCCCGGGGAGACCGCGTCGGTGTTCCTCCCGTCCGTACCCGTGCTGCTGCAACTGGCTTCGCAGATGGAGGCGCAGCGCGACCACGTCCTGGGCAAGCCCCACCGGGAGGAGGGGCTGGAGGACCAGCTGCTCGCCCAGGCGAACCAGCAGCAGGACGAGAACACCGAGGACGACGAGGACCGCGGTTACATCTCCCTCGGCGCCGACGCAGAGCTCGACCAGATCGTGTACGAGGGCTCGTCCTACGGCACGGCCACATTCGCCGGCAGCGAGGAGGAGGCCGACTACATCGGGCTCCCCGGGCTGTTGGGCGCCGACGATGTCAAAGCCCTGCTGCGGCAGCGCGAGAAGGAACAGATCAAGCGCACGTCCGCCCAGTCCGCCTCCGGGGCGGGGTCGGTCGCGGTCGTGGGCGCCGACCCGGCGGTGTCCGGGGCGACCATCCCCGGCAACGCCGCCGGACCCGGCGCGCACGCCGGCGCGGCCGCGGAGCGGGTCGCCTCCGCCGCCGAGCTCAAGGACCTGCGGCGTCAGCTCAACACCCTCGTGTCGGTGTACTCGGGTCGCCTGGGCAAGTCGCACGGGGCGATCCACACGCAGCTCCGCAATGCGTGCGGCGGCCCGCCCGTGCCGATGGCCTCCGCCGAGCAGATCCGCGAGAGGATCACCCTCCTGCGGAGCTGGTGACCGGCGGCGTGGGGTAGGCCCCGAGCGCAGGATACGCAAGAGAACGCCCCGGCCGCACTGGCCGGGGCATTCTTGTCGGACGGGAGCTCAGGTGCCGTTCGTCGTCTCTCCCAGGCTGATGCCGGAGATCGTATGCCCCCGTCCCTCCCGGGTGTCCCGGACACGCCGCGGCCCCGTCGGGCGAGCACAACGGGGCCGGAGAATGCGTGAAAGGGCTCAGTCCAGGTAGTCGCGCAGCACCTGGGACCGCGACGGGTGGCGCAGCTTCGACATCGTCTTGGACTCGATCTGCCGGATCCGCTCGCGTGTGACCCCGTAGACCTGCCCGATCTCGTCGAGGGTGCGCGGCAGCCCGTCGGTGAGGCCGAAGCGCAGCCGCACCACGCCCGCCTCACGCTCGGACAGCGTGTCGAGGACGGAACGGAGCTGGTCCTGCAGGAGTGTGAAGCTCACGGCGTCCACGGCCACCACGGCCTCGGAGTCCTCGATGAAGTCACCGAGCTGCGAGTCGCCCTCGTCGCCGATGGTCTGGTCGAGCGAGATCGGCTCCCGGGCGTACTGCTGGATCTCCAGCACCTTCTCCGGCGTGATGTCCATCTCCTTGGCGAGCTCCTCGGGGGTGGGCTCGCGGCCCAGGTCCTGGAGCAGCTCACGCTGGATACGCCCGAGCTTGTTGATGACCTCGACCATGTGCACCGGGATACGGATGGTGCGGGCCTGGTCGGCCATCGCGCGGGTGATGGCCTGCCGGATCCACCAGGTGGCGTAGGTCGAGAACTTGTAGCCCTTGGTGTAGTCGAACTTCTCGACCGCGCGGATCAGACCGAGGTTGCCCTCCTGGATGAGGTCCAGGAACGCCATGCCGCGGCCGGTGTAGCGCTTGGCCAGCGAGACGACGAGTCGCAGGTTGGCCTCGAGCAGGTGGTTCTTGGCGCGGACGCCGTCGCGCTCGATCCATCGGTAATCACGCTTCTGCGCGGTGGTGAGCTTCTCCCCGCGCTCGGCGACCTGCGCCTGGAACCAGGTGGCGTACAGGCCGGCCTCGATGCGCTTGGCCAGCTCGACCTCCTCCTCGGCGTTGAGGAGGGCGACCTTGCCGATCTGCTTGAGGTACGCGCGTACGGAGTCGGCGGAGGCGGTCAGCTCGGCGTCCTTGCGCGCCTGGCGCAGGGCCTCCGACTCGTCCTCGTCCCAGACGAAATCGCCCGACGCCTTGTCCTTGGCGGTGGGCTCTTCCTTGGTCTCCTCGTCCGCTTCGACGTCCTCGACGTCGACCTCGACGTCCTCCAGCTCGGAGGTGTCCGGCTCGGCCTCGGGAGCATCGGTCGGCTCTTCGTCGACCTGGTCGCCGTCGACGCCCTCGGGCTTCGTCGGGGCGGCGGTATTCTTGGCCGCCGTCTTCTTGGCCGCGGTCTTCTTGGCGGCCGCCTTCTTCGCCGGGGCCTTCTTGGCGGCGGTCTTCTTGGCCGCCGTCTTCTTCGCGGGCGCCTTGCGCGCGGCGGTCTTCTTGGCGGGGGCCTCGCCAGCGACCTCGCTGTCCAACGGATCGCCGCTCGCCGCGGAATCCGAACTGGTGGTCTTCGTGGCTGCCACAAACGCCCCTTCACAACCGGTTACTTGATGGGAATCGGGGATCGATGCCGCCTTCTGCAGACACTCGAGCCGTCCGCCTTGCGGTACCGGGCCCGTCCCCGGCCGGTACGTGTTCCCGGCGTGGGCCATTGTAACGAGATTCTGGTCGGGGGGTCGCATCCGGCGGGGTTGGTCCGCGTCAGTCCTCGTCGTCTGGTAGTGCCCCGCCGAGGTCGAGAACGCCCGAATGGCCGGCCGCGTACAGCGCTGCGCCGATGATCCCGGCGTCGCCGCGCCGGACCGCGGCCCGCACCGGGGTCCGGTTCTCGAGGAGAGGGAACCACTCGTCGGCGACCTCGCTGACCCCGCCGCCCAGGACGAAGGCGCGGGGCCACAGGAGGTCCTCGATCGAGCGCAGGACGTTGGACACGTGGGGGGCCCATTCGGCGAAGCTCAGGCCGTCGCGGGACCGGACCGCGGCGGAGGCCAGGTGCTCGGCCTCGTCGAATCCGCGTCCGGCGATGTCCTCGACGATCACGTGACCGAACTCGGAGTTCGGCAGCAGTCTCCCGTCGAGCAGGAGGGCGGAGCCGATGCCCGTACCGAAGGTCAGGAGGATCACCAGCCCGTCGATTCCCTCGCCGGCGCCGTAGTGCACCTCGGAGAGGCCGGCGGCGTCGGCATCGTTGAGCATGAGCACGGTGCGGCCGGGGAGATGCCGGTCGAACAGCTCCGCCACGTCGCACCCGATCCACGATTTGTCGATGTTGTGGGCGATCCGCGCCACCCCCTCGTGGATGACGCTGGGCAGGGCGACCCCGACCGGGCCCGTCCAATCGAACTCCTCGGTCATCTCGCGGATGCTCTGCGCGATCGCGTCGGGCGTGGCGGGCTGGGGGGTGCCCCGCACGACTCTGTCCCCGATGAGTTCGCCGCGTGCGAGGTCGACGAGCCCCACTTTGATCCCGGTGCCGCCCACATCGACGCCGAGGCCTGTGGGAGTGCCCGGGGTGCCCGGTGGGAGGTCGGTCGCTGCGGGGGTGGGGACGGACATGTCTGGCTCCTGGGTGGCGGGACGTACACGGGCGCGGCGTGGGTCGTCGGGCGCCCGCGTCGTCGGGGCACGATGGGCGTGGGGCGCCCGCCAGGATATCCGTCGGTCGCGCCGCCGGGCGGGATCATCGCCGGAGGGGCACCGGGTGACGACAGTGGGTGAGGACGATGTGGGATACGAACATGTGGGATACGACCATGTGGGATACGACGACGAGGAGACGCACATGACGGGGCGGGGGACAAACGCGGCGGTCGGCCGACCGGGCCCGGAGTTCATCGACGACTTGCTGGCCCTCGCGCTGCGGTTCGCCTCTTCCGGCGGTGACGTGGCGCGGCGAATGCTGGCCGAGTTCGACACGTCTGGTCTGGACTCGCGCTCCAAGACCTCGGCCACGGATCCGGTGACCGTCATCGACACCTCGGTGGAGCAGCATCTGCGCGGGGAGATCGAGTCCAGCCGTCCGGGTGACCGGGTGCTGGGCGAGGAGGGCGGCGAGGAGTCCGGTTCGGCCGACGCCCCGGGTGGCCGGGGAGGCGTGCGCTGGATCGTCGACCCGGTCGACGGGACCGTCAACCTGCTCTATGGCATCCCGTTCACGGCGGTCTCGGTGGCCGCGGAGGTGGACGGCGTCGTGGTGGCGGGGGCGGTGCACAACATCGTCACCCGTGAGACGTGGTCGGCAGGCCTCGGCCGCGGGGCGACCCTGCGGGAGGCCGACGGCACGTCGAGGGCGCTGCGGACCTCGGCGTGCGTGGACCTGTCCCTGTCACTGGTCGGTACCGGCTTCTCCTACGACGCCGGGATCCGGGCCGAGCAGGGTCGGGTGGTCGCGGGCCTGCTGCCGCGCGTACGGGACATCCGGAGGTGTGGGTCGGCGGCACTGGATCTGTGCATGGTCGCCGGTGGCCGGCTGGATGCCTACTACGAGCGCGGGTTGAAGCCGTGGGACTACGCTGCCGGGGCCCTCGTCGCGGGCGAAGCCGGTGCGATGGTAACCGTGTCGGACGACCCCGCGGTGCCGACGACCGCTGCATCGCCCGGCGTGGCGGAGGACTTCCTCGGTGCGCTCGACCACCTGTCGGCCGGGGTCAACAGCTGACCATGCGGGCCGCGTCGAGTTCGGCGGAGATGGGCTGACGCCCGACCTCGAGTTCGTCGAGTGCCCCCACCGCCTCCGTCGAGTCGGACAACCGCGAGAAGATCGTGCCCAGTGCGAGGTCGACCGTGTCGTCCTCACGGCCGTCCCTCACCAGTTGCATGCACGGCGCCGCGAGCGAGAGTGACCGCGCGGCCGCCTGCCCCGCGTCGCCGTAGCGGATCTGTCCGTGGCACTCGAGGGCCTGCCCGTAGATCGGGTCGTTGCCGATGGCGTTCGAGCCAGCGGGCTGGAATCCGCGTTCGGCGAGTTGAGCGGCCACGGCTCCGGCCTGGCCGCTCTGCCCGTTCGCGTTCAGCACGCGGACGCGGGTCTCGTCCAGTAGTGCCGGCTCGACCCCGTCGAGGGCGTCCGCGGGCTGGTCACGGAGGCCCGCGTCCTCGGCCGCGGGGGGTACCGGACACGCCGCGGCCTGTGTGGCGGCGTCATTTCCCCGCAGTGCGGTGGCCCAGACGAGTGCTCCCAGCACCAGCGCCACCACTACGAACAGGACGTAGGCGGAACGCAGACGGTGTATCCCCCGGGTGGGGGTCGGACTCGGTGTCGCCTGGGTGCTGAGGTGGACGACCATGAGGTCCTTTCCTGCAGGTGGACGGAGTGAGAGCCCCTCCGGGCCCTGACCCATCACTGTAAACGCCCGGCGTCTGTCGGCCCGGTCGCCGCACTGGCGGATGCCGCGGATGAAAATGCCGATTAATTCCGTTACTATGCGTGCGCTGGTCGCGACACGACCGGTCCGCGCGCCCCCCACACAGACCCGCAGAAATGAGACTCATGGCAACCGACTACGACGCCCCCCGCCGCACCGAGGCCGACGAGCTCACCGGCGATTCGCTGGAGGAGCTGAAGGCCCGGCGCGCAGAGGGAGCGACCGGCGAGGTCGACGTCGACGAGACGGACACCGCCGAGTCCTACGAACTGCCGGGCGCCGACCTGTCCGGCGAGGAGCTCACGGTGCGTGTCGTGCCGGAGCAGGACAACGAGTTCACCTGTGGTGAGTGCTTCCTGGTGCATCACCGCAGCCGTTTCGCCGAGGAGCGGGACGGGATGCCGATCTGCGTGGACTGCGCCGGCTGATCGACCGCCGGCTACTCCGCCGCGGCTCGGCCGGTCAGCTGTAGTGGTTGTCCGGAAGCGCCGCTGCGAGGCCTTCGGGGTCCCGCGTGCTGATGAGCCAGTACGGGGTGGGATCCATCGGGTCGTCGAGGACGATGATCACCATCGTGGGGATGTATCCCCTGTGGACCACGAAGGCCTCGGGGTCGAGCTGCCGCCCCATCGCGGCCTGCTTGGCGGTGGCGGGCACGACGGCGCTGCGGGCGATGGCGTCGAAGGGCAGGCGGGCGTTGCCCGCATAGAGGGTCCCCCCTCCCTGGCCGTCGGACTCGACCTCGATCTTCACCCGGCCGACGGAGATGAACAGCCAGGCAAGCAGGACGGGGACCACGACGGCCAGCAGCCACAGCCACCACCGCGCTCCGATAACGAGCGCCTGGGCGACCACCACGACGGTGATCACGGCGAGGACGACCCACCACCATGCCGGGACCCGGAGGGTTTCCGAGTGAACCGGGCGCGGAGCGCGATCGGGCGGCGGGCGGAGATCTTCGTCGGTCACGACGTCAAGACTATCGAGCAACCGGGTCGGACCCGGCAGGAGGGCGAGAGGCCATGAGCAATCCGGACGACGAGAACGGCACCGGCGGGGTGCTACGGGTACGCCGTCTGGACCGTGGGCTTCCCCTTCCGGTCCGGGCACACGCCACGGATGCGGGGATCGATCTGCACGCCGCGCACGACTGTGAGCTGGCGCCGGGGCACCGGGCCCTGGTGGGCACGGGGGTGGCGGTGGCGGTCCCCGCGGGCTACGTGGGCCTGGTCCATCCGCGGTCCGGCCTCGCGGCACGGGCGGGTCTGTCGATCGTCAACGCCCCGGGGACGGTCGACGCCGGCTACCGGGGGGAGATCAAGGTCAACCTCGTCAACCTGGACCCCACGGAGCCGGTCCGTATCGGACGAGGTGACCGCATCGCCCAGCTCCTGGTCCAGCGCGTCGAACTGTGGGATGTGGTGGAGGTCGACGAGCTCGGCGAGACCGACCGGGGTGAGGGCGGCCACGGGTCGACGGGCGGGCACCACCGCCTGACCTGACCGGCGTCCACCTCGTTGGGTAGCGTCGACCCGAGACGGTCCCGTTCGGGGCCGGGTCGCACGGGGAGAGGATTTCCACCATGTTCGGACGAAAGAAGCCGGTGACCGGGGCCCGCGACGCCACCACGGCCACCGAGCAGGAGTCGCAGCCCCCTTCCACGACGGGGCCTCATGACCGCTCGTCCGTCGGTGACGTGCCCGGGTACTACACCTCGCTCGGCTACGGCCACATCGATCTCGGTTCGCTGGTCATCGGAGTTCCCAAGGGACGTGACCTGAACGTCGCACTGGACCCCAACGGTCAGCCCGAGTTCCATGTGGTCACCCAGGTCTCGAGGGTCATCCCACGCGCGTTCGCCGCGCCCAAGTCCGCGGGTCAGTGGCGGACGATGGTGACGGGAATGCGCGAGCAGCTCGAGCAACAGGGCGCGGACGTCTCCGTCGAGGACGGGCCGTGGGGGCGTGAACTGGTGGCGGTGATGCCGGGAGCCGTTTTCCGCGCGATCGGGGTTGACGGCCACCGTTGGACCGCCGAGGTGCGGATCATGGCCACCCCCGAGCTGGCGGACCAGGCTGCGGAGGAGGGCCGCGAGGTCTTCCAGCACCTGCTCATCCATCGCGGGGACGGCCCCATGCCGGTTCGTGAGCAGCTACCGCTCACCATTCCGGACGAGATCCAACAAGCACTGACGCAGGCGCAGTCCCAGCTGGCCGCACAGCAGCAGGCCCAGGCGTACCAGCAGCAGATGGCGGCAGGCCGGACCGGCCAGCCCGGCAATGCCGGCCAGACGCGCCAGCCAGGCCCTGCCGGCCAGGCTCCGGCCCAGTCGCCGGCATCGCAGGAGGCTCGGGCATCCCGGAACCCCCAGGCGCAGCCTGCCGCTCCCGCGGCGTCGCCCGCGCCGGACAGTGCCCCCAGGGCGCCGCGGAGAGACGGTAGCGCGATGGACAGGCTCCGTGACGGAGACGACGACCTGTGAGGTTTCCCGACCAGCGAGCGGGGGGGTGACCGTGCCGTTCCCCCGAACGCTCCGGGCATTGACCGCCCGGCTCACCGATCCGGTGGAAATGCTCGACGCGGCTGACCTCGCCGGCCGGGTGCACCGTACCGGATGCTCGCATGTCGCGACTGTGTCGCGTGGGGATCACGTGACCCTGACGGGGCGTGTCCGCACCGTCCTGACATGTGGGGGAGAGGACTTCCTCGGTCTCACCGCCGAGGTCTTCGACGGTACGGGCGCGGTCGAGGTGTGTTGGCTCGGGCGACGCACCGTTCCGGGCATCGACACCGGCCGGTGCCTCCGTGTCACCGGACGGGTCGGCGTCCGGCACGGACACAAGATCATGTTCAACCCGCGATATGAGCTACTGGACGAGCAGCCCCGCACCGCCGTGGAGGAGTCGCGTGACCGAGTCTGAACGGGCGACCCCGCAGAAGACCGGTGCGACGCGCCGGAAATCGTCCTTCGGGGACCCCGACGCGTCCCTGATCGATCAGATGGGCGGGATCCGGGGGCTGGCGTACTCGTCGATCCCGATTCTCACGTTCGTCCCCCTCAACGGGATCTGGGGGCTGACCGCCGCGATCTGGGGTGCGCTGGGCGTCGCCGTGGCGATGTTGGCGTGGTCGCTGGGGCGTCGCGAGAACCCGCAGCCCGCGATCTCGGGTTTCATCGGTGTCGCCATCTGCGTCTTCATCGCCTGGCGGACCGGCGACGCCAAGGGTTATTTCCTCTACGGGATCATCACCCAGGCCGTGTACGGCGCGGCGTTCGCGATCTCCGCGCTCGTCCGCTGGCCTCTGGTCGGAGTGATCTGGGGATTCCTCGACGGCAGGGGGATGGCCTGGCGCCGGATTCCGGCGGCCCGGCGGTGGTATACGGTCGCGACGTCGTTCTGGGCCGGACTGTTCGCCATCCGAGCCGTCCTGCAATACGCGCTGTACCTCAATGACGAGGTCACCTGGCTCGGTGCCGCGCGCATCGGCATGGGATGGCCGTTGGCACTCGTGGCCTTCCTGGGAACCGTCTGGGCGGTCCGACGGGCCTCGACGCACGAGAAGGAGATGCTGCACGAGGCTGACGCTGACGCCGGGGCCCCGGCGTCACCCGAGGACGAGACCGGCGGCGCCTGACGCTCCGCTCCGCGGGACGGGACAGCCCCGGCGACCGGATGGTCGTCGGGGCTGTCCGGTTGCTTCGCGAGCGATGGACGACGTCGGCGGGGGGTCAGACCGCCGCGGTCGCGGCGCGGGAGAAGTCGCTCGGCCCGGTGATCGCCCGGTAGGCGTAGACCGAGGCGAGTGTGGTGACCGGAATCGCCACGAACAGGCCGACGAGCAGTGCCAGCGCGCCCACCACGAGGATGAGGACGTTGAGGAGGGCGAGTGCGAAGAGGTTGCCGGCGTCCGACTTGATCGCGTTGAAGCTCGAGACGATCGCGTCGGTGGCGGTCATGTTGCGGTCGACGACGAAGTACTGCGTCCAGTACAGGAAGAACGCCACGACGAACGCGCCGATGATGAAGCCGATGAGCCCGACGAACGTCGCGATCCCGACGAGGATCGCCGCGACGACAAACCAGCCGAAGTTGTGCAGTTTGAAGAAGTCGCCGATAGCGGGCCTGTGTCCGTCCACCTCGAGCAGGGCGCCGCGCAGGATGAACGCCTGGAACAGCAGTCCGACGACGAAGGAGATGATCTGGGCCGAGAACACCACCCCGAGAGACTCGGAGTTCGCGAGCTGCCCCGCGATACTGCCGACCACCACGCTCGCCAGGGTGATGAGAACCCAGGGCAGCGGGTTGTTCTTGAACAGCTGCCAACCGGCACTGACCGCGTCGGTCGCGGACACCTTGCCCGTCATGACCGGGCCGCCGCCCGGACCGCCCTGCCCGTACGCACCGCCGTAGGCGGGATCGCCGAAGGACTGGTGGCCATAAGAGGTTCCGCCAGTAGGTCATGGTCTGCGGGTCGGCCGTGTGTTCCAGCGGTGGGTTGTCCAGGCGCTGCGTACGAGGCGGCGGATGATGATCGCAGCGTTGGCCAGGGCGATGAACGCGTCGATGACGAGGCTTCGTCGTTCGGTACAGATGTGGAGCTTTTTGAATCCGCGGTTGTGCCAGGAGTTGGTGCGCTCGACCACCCAGCGGGCGCCGGCTTGGAGCGGGAATCCCTTCTGGCTGATCCGCGCCTGGCAGCCGAGTTCGTCGATCAGATCATGGCAGATAGGGCCAGTGGGTACGCCTAGTCCGGCGATCCGGTACTTCGATTCCGGCGACTCGGTACTCCTT
>NZ_LSSV01000032.1:0-60628 GCF_001658045.1 Dietzia sp. 111N12-1
CCCGCCCCCGGCACGGGCACGGGCGCCGCCAGCGCCAGCACCGGCGCGGCCACCGACACCACGCCCGAGAAAGCCACCCCCGCCAGCGCCACCCCCGAGAGCGCCAGCCGCTGGTGGGCCCGCAACAAACCCCACCACAGCGACATCGAAAAAGGCATCCGCGCCCTACTCCACGAACGCCTCGACGAACTCATCGACCCACCACCGTTCTAGGCGGCTGGGTGGGCGCAGACCAGTGGGGCGTGGGTCAGTAACCGGTGTAGCGCTCCGGCTCCTCGCCGAAGGTGAATCCGCGGCCGGAGATCTTCTCGGGCGTGATCTCGACGAAGTTGTACTTCAGGGTCGGGATCCAGGGTTTGAGCCCGAGCTCTTCCGCGCGGTTGATCTCCGCGAAGCTGTCGAGCCGTCGCGCCGTCCCGCGGACGACGATCGACCAGGCGTCGTCGCCGTCGATGTGGTCGACTTGGAACACGACGTCCGGATGGACCGTGATCCCGGCGAGCTTGGAGCCCTCCGCGGTGCGGAAGAAGAGCTTGCCCTCCGGGGAGAGCGCGTAGTTGACGGGGAAGATGTCGGCACGGCCCTCGGAGACGGTGACCAGGCGTCCCAGGGAGACCGTGCCCAGAAGCTGCAGACTTCGCGCCTCGTCGAATTCGGTGATCGGGTTGGCGTCCATGTCCTGATTCTCTCACCGCAGGGCCGGCGCCGGAACCGTTGTCGGAGACTGCCGCGTGACCGACCTCACTCCCCGGCGGCCACCTGCACACTCATCGTGTTTTCAGGTAACGAATTGGGGAAGGGTGATGCAACAACGTGGGGACGTCACTACGGTGGACACCGACTATGAACCCAGGAGAACGAGTAGTACCCCGTAACCCTGATTCGTCCGACGCGCTGTTCCGAGTGCCCACCGCGGCCGACGGAACCCGCATGTGGGAGATCGCCCGAGACAGCGGCGTTCTCGACCTCAACTCCTCCTATGCCTACGTGCTGTGGGGGGCGGAGTTCTCGGAGAGCTCCGTGGTGGTGGAGGTCGAGGGCCGGGTCGTCGGATTCGTCACCGGATTCATCCGCCCCTCGGAGCCGGACACGATCTTCGTGTGGCAGGTCGGCGTCGACGCCGACCAGCGCGGCAAGGGACTGGCGGCGCGACTGCTGCACAGCCTCATGGACCGGCTGGCCGAGCGCGGCGTGGTGCGCCTGCGCACCACCATCAGCCCGGACAACGAGGCGTCCCAGCGCACCTTCGGTGCCGTCGCGCGAGACCGCGGGATGACGCTGTCCGACGAGGACTACCTGAGCTCCGAACTCCTCGGCGAAGGTCACGAGCAAGAAGACCTGTACACGATTTCCTAGACGAGGGCGCGCGGGCCGCCCGGCCCGCCACCGTCGCCCGCCTCTTCACAAATGGAGTGATCTGAAGACCATGACCGAGTCCACGCACGACACCAGCACCAATACGGACATCTTCTCCGACCGCGAGTCGGAGGTCCGTAGCTACTCGCGCAACTGGCCGGTGGTATTCGACACCGCCAAGGGCACCACGCTCACGACCGTCGACGGAGACGAGTACCTCGACTTCTTCGGCGGTGCCGGCGCACTGAACTACGGCCACAACGACGACGACATGAAGAGCGCGCTGTTGGAGTACATCCAGCGCGACGGCGTGACCCACTCGCTCGACAAGTACACCGTCGCCAAGCGCGCGTTCCTGGAGACCTTCTCCTCGAAGATCCTCGAGCCGCGCGGGCTGGACTACAAGGTGATGTTCCCCGGGCCGACCGGCACCAACGCCGTGGAGTCGGCACTCAAGCTGGCCCGTAAGGTCACCGGCCGCGAGGCCATCATCAACTTCACGAACTCTTTCCACGGCATGACCCTCGGATCGCTGTCGGTGACCGGCAACTCGATGAAGCGCGCCGGTGCCGGCATCCCGCTGGTCCACGCCACGCCGATGCCGTACGACAACTACTTCGGTGGCGTCACCGAGGACTTCCAGTGGATGGAGCGCGTCCTCGTCGACTCCGGCTCGGGCATGAACCGCCCGGCGGCCGTGATCGTCGAGTGCGTCCAGGGCGAGGGAGGCATCAACGCTGCGCGCGCCGAGTGGCTGAAGGCCCTCGACGAGCTGTGCAAGCGCCACGACATCCTGCTGATCGTCGACGACGTCCAGATGGGCTGCGGTCGCACCGGCGAGTTCTTCTCGTTCGAGTTCGCGGGCATCAAGCCGGACATCGTCTGCCTGTCCAAGTCGATCGGTGGCTACGGCCTGCCACTGGCGGTCACCCTGTTCAACCGCGAGCTCGACGAGTGGACCCCGGGCGAGCACAACGGCACCTTCCGCGGCAACAACATGGCATTCATCACCGCCGACGTGGCGCTGCGCAAGTACTGGTCCGACGACAAGCTGCAGAACCGCACGCTGGAGAACGGCCGTATCCTGCGCGAGCGCTTCTCCCCGCTGGTCTACAAGTACGAGGGCAAGCTCGAACTCCGCGGCCGCGGCATGGCGTTCGGTATCGCCTTCCTCGAGAAGCCGGAGCTGGCCGGAGAGGTCATGGCCCGCTGCTTCGACAACAGGATGCTGGTCGAGACCGCCGGCCCGAGCGACGAGGTCGTCAAGTTCCTCGCCCCGCTCACGCTGACCGACGAAGAGCGCGATCGGGGCATCGAGATCTGCTACGAGGCCGTCGACCACGTCCTCGCCCAGCAGTACCTCTGAGCGCCCAGACCACACACCCTCGACCCACGACCTCGCCGAGGAGGCCCCGCATGATCGTTCGTACCACCGCAGAGATCACCGACACCGACCGCCACATTAAGGGCAACAACGGCAACTGGGAGTCCAAGCGCATCGTCCTGGCCGACGACCGCGTCGGGTTCTCGTTCCACGAGACCACCATCGCGGCCGGCACGACCAACGACTTCCACTACGCCAACCACATCGAGGCCGTGTGGCTGACCCGTGGCAAGGGCACCCTGCGTGACCTGACCAACGACAAGGAGTACCCGCTCGAGGCGGGCTCCATGTACCTGCTCGATGGCAACGAGAAGCACCAGGTCATCGTGGAGGAGGAGATGCAGATGCTCTGCGTCTTCAACCCCCCGGTCGTCGGCGACGAGAACCACGACGAGAACGGCATCTACCCGCTCCTGCGTCTGCAGGACGACGGCTCGGTCGTTCGCGAGAAGTAGACTCCGGGTCGCTTCCGGGCCCTCCCCGGTCGATTTCGTCCAGTGCGGACGAAACCGGCCGGGGATTCTCGCGTTCTGGGGCAGTATCTGTACCCGTGCCCATCCTTGACACCCGTCCAGTCGCCATCATCGGGGCCGGGCCCTCCGGCCTGGCCGCAGCCCGCAACCTCGACCGCCAGGGCGTCGACTGGGTGGGCTTCGATCTCGCCGGAGACGTCGGCGGACTGTGGAACATCGATTCCCCGCGCAGCACGGTCTACGCGTCGGCCCACCTCATCTCCTCCGCCCGCACCACGGAGTTCGCCGAGTTCCCCATGCCGGCCGACACCCCCGACTGCCCGGACCACCGCCGGTTGCTGGCCTACTTCCGCGACTTCGCCGACCACTTCGGCCTACGCGAACGGTTCCGCTTCGGCACCGAGGTGGTCCGCGCGGAACCGGTGAGTGACGCGCGCGACTCCGGGTGGCGACTCCACGTGCGCGCGGTGGGTGGGGGCGGCGGTGGGACCGACGACGAGGTGGGCCCCGGGCCCGAGGCTGACGCCGGGGAGTTCTCGGCGCTGGTGATCGCGAACGGCACCCTCTCCGAGCCCAAGATCCCGGAGTTCGCGGGCCGGTTCAGTGGCGAGGTCCGCCACACCAGCCGCTACAAGTACCCGCGGGAGCTGGCCGGGAAGCGCGTCCTCGTGGTGGGCGGGGGCAACAGCGACTGCGACATCGCGGTCGACGCCGTCCACCACGCCGCGTCGGTCGACATCAGCGTGCGGCGCGGCTACCACTTCGTGCCCTAGTACCTCTTCGGCCGACCTGCCGACACCCTCGGGTCCGGCGGTCGCCCCCTGCCCCCGCGGATCAAGCAGTCCATCGACTCGCGGGTACTCAAGGCCTTCACCGGCGATCCGACCCGGTTCGGCTTCCCCGAGCCCGACCACAAGATCTACGAGTCCCACCCCGTCGTCAACAGTCTGATCCTGCAGCACGTGGGCCACGGCGACATCGGGGTCCGGGCGGACATCGACCGGTTCGACGGGCGGACCGTGCGTTTCGTCGACGGGACGTCTGGCGAGTACGACCTCGTCATGCTCGCCACCGGCTACGTGCTGAACTACCCGTTCATCGACCGCCGCCACCTCGACTGGGCCGAGAGCGCCCCCGCGCCGGACCTGCACGTCAACATCTTCCCGTCGGCCCGCGACGACCTCGCGGTACTCGGCATGCTCGAGGCCTCCGGCATCGGCTGGCAGGGCCGCTACGAACAGGCCGACCTCGTCGCCCGCTACCTCGCGGCACGCCGTGACGACTCACCGGCCGGGCGTGCGGCCCTCGCCGTCGTCGACTCCTCCCGGCGCGGCCCCCGCCCGGACCTCACGGGGGGCTACAACTACCTCGGGCTGGACCGGATGGCCTACTACGCCAACAAGAGCGCGTACCGCGGCGCCGTGACCGGGCTGGTCGCGCGCATGGAGGCGGCGGGTTCGGACTCCGCGCAGACACCGGGGGCCGGCTCGTGAACGTCGACGACATCCGGATCGCGTTCGACTCCGGGTCCCTCACCACGCTGAAGATCGTCCTGGGACTGATCCTGTTCGGCATCGCCATGGACACGCGGCTCTCCGACTACCGGCTGGCGCTGCGCAAGCCCAGGGCGTTCGCGGTGGCCGTGGCAGCACAGTTCGCGCTGCTGCCCGCGCTGACGTTCCTGCTGACGCTGCTGCTCGGCGTGCAGGGGTCGGTCGCGCTCGGCATGATCCTCGTGGCGTGCTGCCCGCCCGGCAACGTCTCCAACATCCTCACGCACCGGGCGCGTGGCGACGTGGCGCTGTCGGTGTCGATCACCGAGGACCACGCCGTCCGCGGCACCAGCGCGTTCGCCTACAGCCACCACAAGGCGCTCGTCGAGCACATGCTGGCCGACGCCCGCCGCGAGCACCCCCATCTCGACCAGGTCGTGTTGCGCATCGGCACGATCCTCGGCGACACCGTGGACAACAAGATCACCGCCCTGTTCCACCGTTGCTCGCCGTCCGGGGGTCGGACTCGCCGTTCGTCTTCATCTGGGACACCGACCTGGTGGCGATCATCGTGCGCGCCGTGGGCGACGGGCCGGCCGGTGTCTACAACGTCGCCGGCACGGGAACGCTCACCATCGACCAGATCGCTGCGCCGCTCGGCAAGCGCACCCTTGCGGTCCCCGAGCCGGTGCTCGACAACAGCCGGCTCCGTGAGGTCTTCGGCTACACGCCTGAGCTGACCAGCGCCGAGGCGTTCGACCGCTGGCTCGCGGGCCATCCCGACGCACGGGCGTGACGCCCCGCGCGGGGCGGCCGGCAGGGCAGAATGTCCGGGTGTCGACCATCGTGTTCCTCCACGCCCATCCCGACGACGAGACGTCCCAGACCGCGGGGATGATGGCGCTCGCCTCCCGCGCCGGGCACCGGGTGGTGACGGTGTTCGCCACCGACGGCGATCACGGTGAGCGCCCCGAGCACCTCGGACCCGACGGCGACCTGGTGGAGCACCGGCGAGGGGAGGCCCGTGCGGCGGCGGCGGTGCTGGGCGTGGCCCGGATCGACTGGCTGGGGTACCGGGATTCGGGGATGACCGGGTGGGAGCAGAACGATCACCCGCTGAGCCTCCACAGCGCCGACGTCGACGAGGCCGCCGCGCGGGTGGCGCGGATCTGCGACCGCGAGGACGCCGACGTCCTGGTGGGCTATGACCACCACGGGAACTACGGGCACCCCGACCACATCGCGGTCCACCGGATCGCCCGGCGCGCGGCGGAGGTGGCCGCGCGACGTCCCCGCCTGATGGAGGCCACGACCAACCGGGACGCCCAGTTGGAGATGCTCGACAGCCCCGCCGCGGCCGAGTTCATGCAGGCTCTCGCGGCCGGCGGAATGGACCTCGACGCGGATCGGATCCGGCAGGCGATCCTCATCGGCGACGACGGACAACCGATCGGGGTCGCGGAGTCGGAGATCGCGTGGGCGATCGACCTGCCGTCGGACGTGATCGACCTCAAGCGCCGCGCGATGCAGTGCCACGCCAGTCAGACCAGCGACATCGGCATGATGCTGGCGTTCCCGCCGGACATCTACGCCGCGGCCTTCGGCACGGAGTACCTCATCGAGCCCGACGCGAGTGGGTCCGGAACGGACGTGCCGATGCGGCGCGGGTGGCCGTTCGGCTAGCTCAGGGCAGGTCGAGCGCGCGGACCCAGTCACCGTGGCCGTGCGCCGTGGCCAGGGGGCGACCGTTGACGGCGACGACGAAGATGCCCTTGTGTCGACGGAGCGACTCCGGGACCTGCTCGGCGACGTCGGGCAGGAGGGTCACACCCTCGACCGAGATCCACACACAGTCCAGCTCGGTGACCCGGCGGACGAACTCGGCGCGGGCCGGCGGCTCGAGGTAGCCGAGCACCGCGGTGTGGAACACCACCGGTGTCGATCCCGCGGGACACGCGGCGACGGAGGCCTCCAGCTCCTCGACCAGGTCGCCGGCGATGATCTGCGGCGGGTCGGCGGCCGCGATGTCGAGCGCGGCGTCCAGGCGGGGCACGCGCTCGGCCTGCTGTCCGGGCCAGACCAGGCTGCGTAGCCAGTCGCGGGAATCCGGGTCGGCTGGATCGATGGGGGAGAGGTCGACGCCGCCCCGGTGGACGACCTCCGGCAATGCGCGGGGCAGCGGGACGCCGTCGCGCAGGTCGCAGTCCAGGACCGGGGGCGCCGCGGGAGAGGCGACGGTTGCGGGCGTCAGCTCGCGGGTGGCGCCGCCGTCGAGCGTGTACCGGTAGGCGTAGCGGTCCGGGTACAGGCACAGGCCGGCCGACGCGCCCATCTCCACCAGCGAGAGCGGTCCGGGCAGCAGGGACAGGAACGGCAGGAGCACCGCGCAGCGCTTGGCCTCGTTGGTCTGGGTGGAGTGGCTGAGGACGATCTGCTCGATCTCCGGCCAGTGATCGTGGACGAAGTCGCGGAAGGCCGGGTAGTCCTCGGTCTCGGGCGCGCCGGCGTGACGGGCGGCGGCGAAGAACAGTGCCGGCTGACGCTTGATCCGGGGCAGAGAGGCGATGAGGTCGCTGGTGGCGGGGTCGTCCGCGATGCCCCGGGCCCAGGAGAGGTACACCGGGGTGCGTCCGCGGACCTCGAACTCGGCGAAGTCGGAGTAGCGGGCGGGGACGTCGTCGACGTGCGCGGAGTCCATGGTGCCCAGCGTCGCACACCCCCTGTGGGGAGGAGGGCTGGCCTGGCCACATTCCACCCGGTATGTTGGTGATGCATCAATGACCTCACGCCGACCTCTGGAGGCCCTCATGGCTGCCGACACCGACTTCACGCCCGCCAGGAACGCCTCGACCGACGGCGAGTTCGTCCGCGACGCCACCTACATCAACGATCGCGTGGTGGCGGACGTACCGGCCGGGTCGGAACCTGTGGGGGACAGGGTGGGCGAGATGCGGTGGCCGGTGGAGCCCGGCCGGTATCGACTCATGGCCGCCCGCGCCTGCCCGTGGGCCAGTCGCACCATCATCGTGCGCCGACTCATGGGACTCGAGGGCGTCATCTCGATGGGTCTCGCGGGCCCCACGCACGATGTCAACTCCTGGGTCTTTGACCTCGACCCGGACGAGCGCGACCCGGAGACCGGCCTGCACCGCCTGCAGGAGGCCTACTTCAACCGGATCCCCGATTACCCGCGCGGCATCACGGTCCCCGCGCTGGTCGATCTGCCCACGAAGTCGGTGGTGACCAACGCCTATCAGAAGCTCAACTTCGATCTCCTCTCCGAGTGGACGGCCTTCCACCGCGAGGGTGCCCCGGACCTGTACCCGGCCGAGCACCGGGACGAGATCGACGAGCTGGACTCGTGGATCTACCCCACCGTGAACAACGGCGTGTACCGCTGCGGATTCGCGGCGGACCAGGACGCCTACGAGCAGGCGTACGACGAGCTGTGGGAATCGCTGGACCGGCTCGAGGAGCGGCTGTCCACGCGCCGTTACCTCGTCGGCGACACGATCACCGTCGCGGACATCCGGTTGTTCACCACACTGGTCCGCTTCGACGCGGTCTACCACGGCCACTTCAAGGCCAACCGCAACAAGATCTCCGAGATGCCCGCGCTGTGGGGCTACCTGCGGGACCTGTTCCAGACCCCCGGTTTCGGTGACACCTGCGACTTCCCGCAGATCAAGGAGCACTACTACGACGTCCACCGGGACGTGAACCCCACCGGTGTGGTCCCCAAGGGGCCGGACCTGTCCGGTCTGCTCACCCCGCACCACCGCGAGGAACTGGGCGGTCGACCGTTCGGCGACGGCACCGCACCCGGGCCCATCGAGGACCCGGCGGAACGCATCGCGGAAGGACACGGCGCGGCCTGAGAGGGCGGTGAACGCCTACACTCATCGCCTGTGACCCCAGCCCTCCCCGAACCCGGCCGCTACCGTCGTGGCGCCCGACAGTTCCTCATGTTCGGGATCGTGGGTGGCTCCGGCATGGTCGTGAACATGATCGTCACGGTCCTGATGAACAAGGCCAACGGCGGGACACAGAACGCCCAGGACATCCTCTTCCCGCTCGGGGGGACGGAGTTCAACTTCCGGTTCACCACGCTGGTGTGGATCGTGGCCTTCCTCGTGGCGAACGTCTACAACTTCCTGCTCAACCGGCACTGGACGTTCGGCAAGGGGCACAAGGCGCCGCCCTGGCAGGAGTTCTGGCCGTTCCTCGTGGTGGGGTCGGTGGCGGCGGCCGCGGGTATCTTCATCAAGCTCGCGTTCACCAACCCCACCAGCCCGTTCTACCTACCGGAGCCGCTGTTCCACGAGGACGCCGGGATCAACTCCCGTGAGTACTGGAGTCAGCTGCTGACGATCCTCATCACGATGCCGATCAACTTCATCGTCAACAAGCTCTGGACGTTCCGGGCGGTGCGCAACCGTCATCACGCGCGTTCCACCACGGATGCGTCGGACGCGGCCGACGCGGTGGTCTAGGCCCCGCCGTGGAGTCCTCGCCGCTGGTCCTGTGGTTCGACCTGATGGGTGTGTTCTTCTTCGCCCTGTCCGGGAACCTGCTGGCGGCGCGGAAGGACATCGACATCACCGGTGGCCTCGTGCTGGGGCTTCTCGCCGGTCTCGGTGGCGGCATCATCCGTGACGTCCTGCTGGGGGTCACCCCGCTCGCGCTGTCGGAGCCGATCTACCTGGTCGCGCCCGTGGTCGCGGCGGCGGTCGTGTACCTGCTCGGTTCGCTCATCCACCGCGTGCAGACCCTGATCGTCGCGTTCGACGCCGCGGGCCTAGGGCTGTTCTGCACCTTCGGCACCGCGCGGGCGCTGGATCACGGGATGCCGGTCGCGTCGGCGCTGCTGCTCGGGGTGGTCACGGCGGTGGGCGGCGGGTTGCTGCGGGACGTGGTCGCCAACGAGATCCCCGCGGTGTTCAGCGGCTCCAACCTGTATGTCATCCCGGCGGCGACCGGTGCCGCCCTGACGGCCCTCGCCGTGGCCACCGACACCTGGGGGCCGATCGCCGCGACCGTGTTGTCCTTCCTCGTGTTCGCGTTCCGCATGGTCGCGTGGTGGCGACAGTGGCGTGTCCCGGCACCGGTGCGGAGCTGGACCGTGCGGGACCTCGACGTGCTGCGGCGCCGCGAGCGGTCGGTGTTCGGCCGCCCGCGCCGGGAGGGGAGCTCTGCCGGCGAGCGGGACGACGGCGAGCGGGACGACGGCGAACGGGACGACAACGAGGGCCGCGACCGCGACGACGACGCTGATCCCGACGGCCTCCGAGACTTCCGGCCGGGCCGACGTCGGTAGGGTTGTCCGGTGCAGTACTACCTCAGCCTGCTGGGTTTCGCGGCGATCGATTCGCTCAACCTCCTGGCCTTCGCCGTCATCGCGGGCCTGTGGCTGACCTCTGCCGGACGCGGGGTCGCGTTCGCGCCGCGGGCCGCACGGTTCACCGGCGGCGCGTTCTGCGGCATCGTGTTGCTCTCGCTGATCTCGGTGTGGGTGATCGGCAACAACCAGGAGTTCGTCCGCAGCCTGTTCTACAACCTGTGGGCGATGGTCGCGCTCGGCGTGGTCGGCCTCGTCATCACGGTCATGGGGTTGCGGCAGCCCGCCGAGGCCAAGGAGGAGAGCGTCGAGGCGCCGCTGACGCAGAACATCCTGCAGAAGTTCGGGATCATGGCCACGGGTGTCGCCCTGGGCGTCATCCAGTCCGGGACGTCGGCGCCGTTCGCCGCGGGGATGGTGCTCATCTCCTTCGCCGAGACCCCGTGGTGGTCCAAGCTGCTGCAGATCCTGTACTTCGCGATCATCGCGATCCTGCCCAGTGCCGGGTTGATCGTCGCCCTGGCGCGGGTCCGGTCGGGCGGGATCACCGCGGCCACCCGCCGGATCGACCGGTTCCTGTCGTACGGCCGCGTGGCCGGGCGCGTGCTCACCCTCGTGGTGGGTGTGGCGCTGCTGGTCCTGGCTCTGGTGCGGATCGTCCAGCTCACGGGCGTGCTGTCGTAGCGCGGTCCTAGGGTGGCGGGCGACCGCCACACGGGTGGTCCGATGAACCCGGGAGACCCCATGCAGACCCAGCCCCAGACACAGATCCAGACCCAGAACCAGACCCAGAACCACGCCTCCGCCGCCGGCACGGTGCTCTGCGAGGACGGACTGAGGCGACCTCCCTGGGCGGCGCGGGACCCCCTGCTGCGGGAGTACTACGACACCGAGTGGGGCGTGCCCGTCCGCGACGAGGCCGGCCTGTTCGAGCGGCTGGTCCTCGAGGGATTCCAGTCCGGGCTCAGCTGGGTGACGATCCTGCGCAAGCGCCCGGCCTTCCGGGAGGCGTTCGCGGGGTTCTCCCCGGACGCCGTCGCCGCCTTCACCGAGGACGACGTGGCCCGGCTCATGTCCGACGAGCGGATCGTGCGCAACCGCCGGAAGATCGACGCCGCCATCGCCAACGCGCGTGCAGTGGTAGCCCTGCGGTCCGAGGGCGGGCTCGGGGAGCTGATCTGGTCGTACCGGCCGGAGACCACCCCGCAGCCGCGGACCGCGGACGAGGTACCCAGCCGCTCGCCGGAGTCGGAGGCGCTCGCGAAGGAGCTCAAACGACGGGGTTTCAGCTTCGTGGGACCGGTGACCGTCTTCGCGCTGATGGAGGCGATCGGGGTGGTCGACACCCACCTGGTGGATTCGCACCGTCGCGGATCCTCGGGCGTGTGGACCGGGGGCGCGGCGACTCCGGAGGGCGCGGGCTGACCGGTCAGCCAGGTGGCCCCGGCAGTGCGGGCAGTCCGGCGCGGGGGGCGAGGTCGGGGATCGGTGCGGACAGCGCGGCGGCGCCCTCGACCTGCCCGGTGGCGGGGCCGCCCACACAGCCGGGGATCCCGCGCAGTGCCGCCATGCGCATCAGGGAGCGGTCGAGGGCCTGTCTGCTCAGCGCGCCATTGGCCAGGGCCTGTTCGACGGCGTCCAAGGCCTCGCCGATCCCGGCCGTGGTGATCCACAGCGGGGAGTCCGCGCCGGCGATGAGCGACTCGGCGACCGCCCGGGGCAGCGGGAAGGCGTCGGTGACCGCGCGCATGCCGGACAGGTCGTCGGTGAAGATCGGTCCGTCGAACGGTTGAGCCCCGTAACCGTGGCCCTCCCGCAGGAGTCGGTACGCCGCCGGTGAGAGCGAGGCCGGACGGTTCACCCCGGTCAGTCCGGGCACCTGCTGGTGGCCCAGCATGATGCCGGCGCCGGGGGTCCCGGCGAGTTCGGCGAACGGGTGCAGGTCGTGGGGCACGAGCTGGTCCAGGGGTGGCACGGTCACCGACTGGTTGTGGCTGTCGCCGGAGGAGCGGCCGTGGCCGGGGAAGTGCTTGAAGACCGGGGCCACACCGGCGTCCTGCAGTCCGGTCGCGAACGCGCGGGCATAGCGCACCACGCGGGCCGGATCGGGGGAGAAGGAGCGGTCCCCGATCACGGCGCCGTCCGGTTGCGCGGACACGTCGACCGAGGGGGCGAAGTCGACGGTCACGCCCATCCCGCGCAGGAACTCGCCGCGCGCGCGGGCCGCCGACCGGACCTGCTCCGGACTCATGGTGGCCGCCATGACCCGGGCGGACGGCAGCGGGCCGGCGTAGGGGGCGATGCGGGACACGCGGCCGCCCTCCTCGTCGATCGCGACCAGCAGCGGGAGGGGAGAGTCCTGCTGGAGACGGGCGAGCGCGTCGCCCGAGACCACCTCGCCGACGACGCCGCCACCGAGGAAGATCCCCCCGATCTTGTGTTGCTCGACCGCCTGCCGGGCGTCTGCCATCGAACTCACGCCGACGGTGAACAGTTGCGCGATCCGCTCCCGCTGGCTCAGTGAATCCAGGGGCGACTCGCACGGCGGTGCAGGTGGCGGCGCCGGTGGCGCGGGCGGCGCAGCGCCAGCCGCTGTCGCTGCCGGGGTGGCCGCAGCGCTGACGGGGGCCGGGTCCACGGGTTCGTCGTCCGCGCACCCGCTCATCGCCAGTCCGGTGATGAGGACGGCAGCCGTCACGCGGAGCCGGCGGGTGAGGGACACGACCCCCAATGTATCCGGACCGGCGGGTGAGCCGAATTCGAGCGGGGGGCCGGGTGCCACGTTCATCTGCCGTCCACCCGGGTTTGTGATGGTGACACGGTGACGTCGACTCTGGAGCGCAGACTGGGCCTGTCCGATGCCGTCGTCCTGGGGCTCGGCGCGATGGTGGGGGCCGGGGTGTTCGTGGCGTTCGCGCCCGCCGCGGCCCGCGCCGGCTCGCTGGTGTGGGTCTCGCTCGCGGTGGCCGCGGTGGTGGCCGTGTGCAACGCGTTGTCGTCGGCCCGGCTGGCGGCGCAGTTCCCCTCGGCGGGAGGGACGTACGTCTACGGGCGCGAACTCCTCGGGCCGCTGCCGGGGTTCCTCGCCGGCTGGGGTTTCGTGGTGGGCAAGACCGCGTCCTGCGCGGCGATGGCCCTCACGGCGGGCCTGTACCTCTGGCCCGGGCACGCCGGCCTCGTCGCGGCCGCGGCGGTGCTCGCGCTGACGATCCTGTCGGTGCTCGGCGTGCAGCGCACGGCCGCCGCGTCGAAGGCGCTGGTCGGAATCGTGCTGGCGGTTCTGGCGGTGTTCGTCGCGATGGCGTGGGTGACGGGGCCCGCGAGTGCCGGACCGGTGGCGTCACCGCCCGCCGTCGACGGTGAGGCGTGGCCCGCCCGGGTTCTCGGGGTCCTCGGGGGCGCGGGGTTCTGCTTCTTCGCCTTCGCCGGGTACGCCCGCATCGCGACCCTCGGGGAGGAGGTGCGTGAGCCCGCCCGCACGATCCCCCGCGCGGTCGTCGTGGCGATCACCGTGGTGATCGGGGTCTACGCGGCGGTGTTGGCCGCCACGGTGCACCTCCTCGGGGTGGGGGGAGTGGCCGCGAGCGCGGCGCCGGTGCTCGACGCGGCCGCGCAGATCGGCGGTGCGGGAGGCGGTGGCGCAGGAGACGGTGGCGCAGGAGACGGTGGCGAGTCAGGCGGTGGCGGGGTGCTCGCGTCGGTGGTCCGGGTCGCCGCCGGGATCGCGGCCCTCGGGGCGTTGCTCGGCGGGGTGCTCGGCGTATCCCGAACGGCGATGGCGATGGCTCGCGACCGGCACCTGCCCGCGCCGCTCGCGGCCGTGCACCCCACCACGCGGACGCCGTACGTCGCCGAGCTCTGCGTGGGCGTGCTGGTGGCCGCGATCGTGCTGGTCGCGGACGTCCGTCAGGCGATCGGGTTCTCCTCCTTCGCGGTGCTGATCTACTACCTCGTGGCGAACACCGCCGCACTGCGCCTCGATCGGCGACGCCGGCGACTGCCGGCCTGGGTGCCGGTGCTGGGTGCGATCGGGTGCGTGGTGGTCGCCGGGAGTCTGCCCTGGCAGTCGGTGATCGGGGGCGTCGTCGTCTTCGTCGTCGGCGGCGCGGTCTATGCGGTGACCCGGCGCCGGGCGGTACCGCCGGGCGTATCGTCGGGGGCATGACCCACGACGACACCCGCCACGTCCGGCCCCGTCTCCTGCCGTCCCACCTGCGGCGTCCCGTGATCGGTGCGCCGATGGCGGGCGGACCCACGACACCGGAACTCATCGCCGCGGTCGGCGAGGCGGGCGGGCTCGCGATGATCGGTTCGGGGTACCTCGACGCCGCCGGCCTCCGCGCGGCGATCGCGCGTGTGCGTGAGCTGACGGACGCGCCGTTCGGGGTGAACGTCTTCCTCGTGGACCGGGACGACTCCGACGCCGCCCTGTCGGCGGCGGGTGGACGGGACGCGGTGGCGGGGTACGCGGCGGCGATCGGGCCGGTCGCACGACGGCTGGGGGTCACGCTCCCGGAGGAGCCGGAGTTCACCGACTTCGACCAGAACGCCAGCCTCGCGGCGCTGGTGGCGGACCCGGTCGCGGTGGTCTCCTTCACCTTCGGGATCCCGGATCCCGGCATGGTCCGGGCTCTGCAGGAGGCGGGGTCGGCCGTGGTCGTCACGGTGGCCGGGGTCGCCGACGCACGCCGGGCGGTCGAGGCGGGGGCGGACTGGCTGTCGGTGCAGAGCGCCGAGGCCGGAGGACACCGCTCCACCACGACGGTGGGGGAGGAGCCCGACGGCATCACCACAGTGGCGCTGGTGCGGGCGGTGCGTGAGGCGCTGCCGGAGACGCAGTTCGTCGCCGCCGGCGGGATCAGCACGCCGGAGGACGTGGTCGCCGTGCTCGACGCCGGGGCGGACGGTGTGCAGCTGGGCACCGTCCTGCTGCGCACCCCGGAGGCCGGCACGAGCGACCTGCACAGGAGCGCGCTGGCCGACCCCGGGTTCACGGAGTCCCGGCCGACCCGCTGCTACACCGGCCGCTACGCCCGGGCGCTCGTCAACGGTTTCGTGGAGGAGTT
The DNA here is from genome assembly GCF_001658045.1 of Dietzia sp. 111N12-1. Classification (NCBI taxonomy): domain Bacteria; kingdom Bacillati; phylum Actinomycetota; class Actinomycetes; order Mycobacteriales; family Dietziaceae; genus Dietzia; species Dietzia sp. 111N12-1. Next base: position 15,111 of record NZ_LSSV01000032.1, read on the forward strand.
CGATGCGGTGGCGCCCCCGGCGTACCCGCATCTCCACCTGCTCACCGGGCCCATGCGCAAGGCCGCCGCGCAGGCCGGGGACTCCGAGGTGCCGCCGCTGTGGGCGGGGTCTCGCTGGCGGGCGGCCGACGCCTACGCCGATCGGCCGGCGTCGGAGGTCGTCGCGGACCTGTGGGACCGGGCGGTGGCGCTGCGGGGCTGATCGGCGCCCGGCCGGGTGCGGGTTACCCGGCCCGCCGCTCGGCCTCGGCGGCGATGTCCGCCAGGTCCTGCTCCATCGTCCTACGGGTCGACCTCTCCGCGAACCGGCCCATCACGGACATCACGACCCGGGAGACCGCGGGGGCGTGAGCGGTGTGTGCACCGAACCGCATCCGTAGGGTCGAACCGCCGTCGGCGTCCGGGGTGATGGTGAAGACGGTCTTGTACTCGGTGCCGCCGCTCTCGGCGACGATCGTGGTGGAATGTGGCGGCTCGGCGGCCTGCACCATCATCTCCTCGGTCGCCTTCATCCCGAACATCTTGCGCGTCTCACGCCAGCGCAGGCCGGGCTGATACGGGCCGGAGGTGAGGATCTCGACCGCCAGCACGCCACTGAGCGTGCGATGCGCCTCGGGGATGTCTGTGAGCACGGCCCACACGGTGTCGGGGTCGGCGGCGACGTGGCGGGTCAGGTCGAGTTCCATGGCTCCACGGTACCGGCGCGTGTGGACGAAACGGGTCGCGACAGAACGGGTTGCGGAAATGCGGAAACCGGCCCCCGCCGGAGCGGGGGCCGGTCTCACTGTGCGCTCGGGCCGACCGCAGCCGGGCCCGGGCGAGGCGCCGTCAGGCGCGTCGGCTCAGTTGGTCAGCGAGCCGGTGGCCTGCGCGACGAAGCCACCGATGGTGTTGAGCACCTCGGCGATGATGCCTGCGCCGGCGTCGACGACGTCGGAGCCGGTGTTAACGGCGGCGGAGCCGGTGGCGAGGCCGGGGAGGAAAGTCTCGATGGAACCCATGATGTGGTCCTTTCGTCGGGGGATGCGACGCCTGGTGCGTCGATCGGTGTGCGTGGTTCCCGGCGAGCTCGGGGCTCATCGGGAACTCACCTTCGGACACTACGTAGAGCTGCAGCGGGATTCACCCGGTTCAGTGCCAATCGCGGGCGGTCCACGGGGAATGTCTTTTACTTACGCTGGCCGGCCCGGGTTCGCGGTTTAATGTGATCTACGCCACATTCAGCCCTGAAAGGCGTGCTGCGCCTTTCCGGAAAAGCCCGGAGGCGGGAGAAGAAGGGGCTGGTAAATGCACAACGCCGGCATCCTCGAAAGAGAATGCCGGCGTTGAAAGTGACTAGGACCTCGTGGGTCCAGCGTCACTCAGCTCAGAGCGCGCCCACGACGTTGCCGAGCGAGCCGGTGACGGTGCCGTAGACACCGTCGGCGGCGGCGGAGCCGGTGCTGACGAAGCCCTCGGCGGCGTCGGAGCCGGTGCCGATCAGGCTGTTGAAGAAGTTGAGGAAACCGGTGAAGATGCTCTCGATCATGAGAGACCCCTTTCGTCTGTGGGCGGCGCGAGGGTGCGCCGCTCTCGTGGTGCAGTCCTGCTTTCGGACTCGTGATGTACATCCCGAATCCGCTGGAGGACGTTACGCAGCACCCGCGGAATTACTACCTCCGGGGAGGTTTTCGCCCGGTGTTCCGGTCGCACACTTTCTTATCAATGCAGATAAGGGGGCTCCCCATTTTTCTCGTGTTAGTTGGGTCACATTACTGAAATACCTCGGGCTTCAGCAGGCGCCCCGGCCCGACACGGGCGGTCGCATACCGCCGGCGGACCCCGGCGGGGGAGAATGGTCACCATGACTCCGCCGAACGCCGCCGTCGCCGCCCAGACGATCCCGCTCCCGCCGGGCTTCCGCGCCCACGCGGGTGCCGCGGGTCTGCGTGAGCGCGGGGATGACGTCTTCGTCGTCGTCAACGACGGTCCCTCCCCGGCGTCGTCGGCGGTGTTCACCCGATCCCTCTTCGCCGGACCGTCGGTCGTGCTCAGCCGCGCCAACGCGGCGAGCGGTCGGGCGCGCGGCGTGGTGGTCGTGGCCAAGAACGCCAACGTCGCCACCGGCGAACAGGGCATGGCCGACGCGCGCGAGGTGCTCGAGCATGCGGCCGCCGCCGTGGGGGCGGCGCCGGAGGAGATGCTCATCGCCTCCACCGGCGTCATCGGCCGGCGGTACCCGATGGACCTCCTGCGCACGCATCTCGACGGCCTGGCCGGTGCCGGGTTCGACGCCGACGCGGTCGCGCTGGCCACCGCGATGATGACCACGGACACCCATCCCAAGACGGCGCGGGTGGAGGTGACGACGACGACGGGCGGCACCGCCGAGATCGTGGGCATCGCCAAGGGCGTCGGAATGGTCGAACCGGACATGGCCACGATGATCGCGGTGCTGTTCACCGATGCCGCGGTGGAGCCGGGGGTGCTGGACTCCGCGTTCAGGGCCGCGGTGGACGAGACCTTCAACTGCCTGTCCGTCGACACCGACACCTCGACCTCGGACACCGCGATCGCCCTGGCCAGCGGCGCGGGCGACCCTGTCGGCGAGGTCGAACTGCGTGAGGCGTTCGAGGCGATCTGCCTCGACCTGACCCGCCAGCTCGCTCGCGACGGTGAGGGCGCCACCAAGCTCCTGACCGTCGAGGTCACCGGCGCGCGGGACCGGACCCAGGCCAAGCGGGTGGCCAAGGCGATCCTCAACTCCCCGCTGGTCAAGACCGCGGTCCACGGCGCCGACCCCAACTGGGGACGGGTCGCCATGGCGATCGGCAAGTGCCACGACGACACGGACATCGACCCCGAGCGGGTCCGCATCGTGTTCGGCGACCTCGAGACCTACCCGGCGTTCCCCGGCGAGGCCGAACTCGAGCGGCTCACCGAGATCATGCGGGCCGGGGAGGTCACCATCGCGGTCGACCTGGGTGTGGAGAGCGGCGCCGGCGTGGCCGGCGGGGCCTGCACCGTCTACGGCTGCGACCTGAGTCGCGAATACATCTCGATCAACGCTGATTACACGACATGAGCCGGCTGCACGACGGGAGCGCGGTGGAGGACCTCGAGGCGATCCGGGCGGTCTTCGCCCGGCGCCTGTACGTCATGGACACCAAACAGTGGGACGCCTACGGACCGTGCCACACCGAGGATGTGGTCAGCGAGTCGTGGGCGGCGAGCGGCGGCGCGGCCGAGGTGCGCGGGCGCGAGGCGCTCACCGCCGCGATCCGCGACACCCTCGACGGTCCGAACCCGGTGACGAGCGTCCACCATGGCCACACGCCGCTGCTGGAGCTGACGGGCCCGGACCCGACCACCGGTGAACCCACGGCCACCGGCATCTGGGCGATGGAGGACCGGTTGTGGTGGTCGGTCGACGGCCGTGAACGGCGGCTCCACGGCTGGGGGCACTACCACGAGCGGTACCGGAGGGTGGACGGGCAGTGGCTGATCGCCTACCGGCGGCTCGAACGGATCCGCGTGGACACCGGCTGGAATTGACACCGCCTGGAACTGACACCGCCTGGAGCTAACCCGCCGGGTTGGGATTGCGGCGGGCCATCGCCAGCAGCGTGTCGCGGGTGTCGTGCCACACGGTGCCGCTGATGTCGCCCCACGGGTCGTGCCCGCCGGGGACCAGTGAGACCCGGGCCGGGTCGCCGGCGCGGCGGGCCGCCCGGACATACGACTCGGACTGCTCGGGCAGGACCACCTTGTCGTCGCGGCCGTGGACGCACACCACCGGCACGCCGGCGGGAAGATGGGTGGTCGGTGAGGCGTCGACGTAGCGCTGGCGGCGATCGTCCGGGCGGCCACCGAGGAGCCTGTGGACGTACCGGTCGCCGGTGCGCTCGGCCATGAGCAGGTCCGTCACCCCGGCCAGGGAGACGCAGCCGGTGACCGGCACGACCGGTCGGGACCCGGGCAGTGAGGACGACAACCGCGCCCGCCCCGCGACCCACAGCGCGAGGTGACCGCCGGAGGAGTGCCCGGCCACCACCACCCGGCGTAGGTCCAACCGGCCGTCGAGCTGCGCGGAGACCTCGGCGAGGTGGTCGACGGCATCGCAGACGTCCGCCACGGTGGTGGGCCATCCGCCGCCGGAGTCCACCCGCCGGTACTCGACGTTCCACACCGCCACGTCGAAGGACGCCAGGTCGCGTGCATGGTTCTCCATGTACGCCAGGCCGAGCGAGTCCTTCCACCCTCCGCCGTGGACGAGCACCACCACCGGCAGCGCCGGGTTCGCGGAGTCGGGCAGGTACAGGTCGCCGAACGTCTGGCCATCGGTGTCGCCCGGATCGGCGTAGTAGTGGCGGCGGGGCTCCCGCACCGCGACGGCGCCCTCGGGCGGCACGTACGGGCGCGGCCCCACCGAGTCCGCATCCTGGCCGGAACCGGACCCCTCGTCGTCGTCACCCGCCCCGATCATCGACGTCAGGGCCCACCCCGCCGCCCCGCCGAGGCCGGCCGAGAGGCCGATCAACAGCGAGCGGCGGGACAGGTCGGGCCGGGCGCGGCGCGACGTTCGGCGGCTGGGCATGCGACTACTGGGCATGCGGCGGCTGGACCTCCTGGTAGGGGGGCGCCGGCCGGGTCGGGCGGGGGGACTCAGACGGTGCCGGCGACGACGTCGTTCTCCGCGCCATCGTAGAACGGGACGTACCCGTTCTCCTTGGACAACACGTAGAGCGGGTCATCGAACTTCGAGGTGTCGAACGCCTGATCACGTAATTCGTTCTTGCGGCTCTTGTAGGTCGAGGTCTGCTCGAGCTCCTTGGACAGCCGGACGAACAGGGGCACCGCGTACGAGGGCAGCGAGTCGCGCAGGTGCTTCGCCATCGCCGCACCGTCGAAGTCGGACTTGTCGTGCAGACGCACCGCCGCCATCCCCGCCTTGCCGTCGGCGTCCGGGACGGCCACGCCGTAGACCACGGCCTGGTCCACCTCGGGAAGGGAGCTGACCGCGGCCTCGACCTCGGTGGTGGCCACGTTCTCGCCCTTCCAGCGGAAGGTGTCGCCCAGGCGGTCGACGAAGGACGCGTGCTTGAGTCCCTGGTCGAGCATGAGGTCGCCGGAGACGAACCAGGCGTCACCGTCGCTGAAGGCGTCGCGGACGATCTTCTTCTCCGTGGCCTCGGCGTCGGTGTAGCCGTCGAAGGGCTGGGAGTCGGAGATCCCGCTGATCAGCAGGCCGGTCTTGCCCTTGCCGACCTTCGTCAGACGGCCGTCGTCGCCCCGGCGGGGCTCACCCGTCTCGGGGTCGTAGTCGACGATCGCGAAGTCCATGGGGCAGTAGCCGGTGGTCCGTGGGACGTTGAAGGCGTTGACGAACGCGATGTTGCACTCGCTGGCCGCGTAGAACTCGCAGATTCGACCGATCCCGAACCGCTCCTGGAACTCGTGCCAGATCTCGGGGCGCAGGCCGTTGCCGGTCATGACGCGGATGGAGTGGTCGCGGTCGCCCGGGCCGGGATCCTGGTTGAGCAGGTACCGGCAGATCTCGCCGATGTAGATGGCCGCGGTCGCGCCGGCCGCGCGGGCCTGGTCCCAGAACTTCGACGCCGAGAAGTGCTCCTCGATCGCCATGCAGGCACCCGCGGCGAGCACGCAGCCGAGGCCCACCGTGAGGGCGTTGTTGTGGTACATCGGCAGCGGACAGAGCAGGACATCGTCCTTGCGCAGGCGCACGCCCGACAGGCCGAACCCGGCCATCGCCTTGTTCCAGCGGTAATGGGACATCGTCGAGGCCTTGGGCAGGCCCGTCGTGCCCGAGGTGAAGACGTAGTAGGCGGTCTCGTCCCCCACGGTGTCGTCGGCTTCCGGCGGGTTGGTGTCACCCACGTCGTCGCCCAGTGCGTCGAGCTCGTCCTCCAGCCAGGTCAGGTCGGACAGCTCCTCCGGGCGGTGGTTCGCGCGGAACTCGCGGAAGGGCAGGTCGATCGGGGAGCTGACGGCGACGAGCTCGCCGACCCAGTTCTCCCGGGGGACGGACTGGACGGCCTCGGCGCACTCGGCGCCGACGAGCACGACCTTGGACTCGATGATCTTCTGCGAATGGTCGAGGACCTCGCCGCGCTGGTGGTGGTTGAGCAGGCCCACCGACGCGCCGACCTTGACCGCACCCAGGATCGCGAGCATGACCTCGGTGCGGTTGACCATGCAGATGCCGACGGTGTCGCCCCGCTGGACCCCGCGCGCCCTGAGCACCTCGGCGAAGCGGTTGGCCCGCCGGTTGGCCTCCCCGTAGGTGATCTCGGTGCCGAGGAACTTCAGGAAGGGGGCGTCGGGCCGGTCGGCCGCGAGCTTCTGGAAGCGGCGGCCGATGGACACCTTGTGGCTGCTGCGCGAGGTGCGGACGATGCGGAGACCGTTGAGGACGGACGGCAGGTCGGCGACCAGGGAGGGCAGGCCCTTGGCGAGGTCGGCCGGGCTGAGGGTCCTGGCGGCCTCGGACCGGCGGGCGGTGGCGGTGGACGTGTCGGTCACGGCTTCTCCTCTGTGGCGGTGGTGAGTGACTTCGCTGGGTCGCCCGCGAGGCCACGCCAGGCGAGCTCGACGACGACCCCGGCGGCCACCGACGTGGGGATCGAGCGGTGCGCGACGCGGTCGGCGACCGCCTCGCCCGCCCCGACGAGGGCGGTCGCGACGACCTCGAGCACCTCGCGGCTGCGCTCGTCGACGGAGTTCTGCGCGAGGAGGTCGGTGGTCAGATCCACCAGGACCGACCGGGTCTTCTCGACCTCCTCACGGAACTGGGGTTCGGCGAATGCCTGACGGTAGACGACGTTCCACGAGTCCGTGTGCTGGTCGACGAACTCCAGGAACGCCTGGACGACGCCCTCGAGTCTCCGCCGTGGCCCGGCGCTGCCGGTCGCGGCGTCGGTGAGGTGGTCGATGAGCCGCCCGGACTCCCGGACCACGCACGCGGCGAACAGTTCCTCCTTGGAGCCGTAGTACAGGTACAGCATCGGTTTGGAGATGCTCGCGTGGCGGGCGATGGTGTCCATCGAGGCCGACCGGTAGCCGAGATCGGAGAACACGCTGATCGCGGAATCGAGCATCTGTTGCTCGCGGATCGCGCGTGGGATGCGTTTGGTCCCCGTCGTCACAGGTCTCCTCCCGGCGGGCGCTCTGCGGTGCGGTGTGGTGCGGTCTGGTGTGGCGCGGTGTCATGTGCCACACCCAACTTACCCGCCGGTAAGGACTTATGGGAGCCGCTCCACCGATCCGGCGGGCCGCGGGTGCTACTCTTCCGGCGTCGGTGTGCTCCACAGCACCCGCCGTGAGACATCGTCAGACATTGTCACGTGAACCGCAGGGAGAACCCGATGAGCTTCGGTACCGGAGCGCTCGCCAGCGCAGTCGGCGGAATCGTCCTCGGCGGCATCGTCGCCTTCGGGGTCAACACCGCCATGGCCGAGAACTCCATCCCCGAGGTCGCGCAGCCGCCGGCCGACCAGGCCCTGCTCGGCCAGGTCGAGTACGGCGCGCGCTGATCCCGCGCAGCCGTCAACCCCTCACGCCGGCGTAGGTGATCCGCGGGGCCCGATTCGGCGCCGGCGCGCGTGACGCGGTCGTCGCGTTCCTCGCTTTTCTCCTGCTGGCGTGCCTGCAGTCCCCGGGTCTGGTCGTCCCGGACACCAAGTACGACCTCGTCGTGGACCCCGGGCGCTTCCTCGCCCAGGCCACCCACCTGTGGACCGGGCTGTCCTTCTCCGGCCAGGTGCAGAACCAGGCGTACGGATACCTGTTCCCGCAGGGCCCGTTCTTCGCGGTCTTCGACCTGGTCGGGATGCCGGCCTGGCTGACCCAACGCCTGTGGTGGGCCGTCGTGCTGACCGTCGCCTTCGTCGGCGTGGTCCGCGTCGCCGCCGCGCTGCGCATCGGCACCCGCGTCACCCGCCCGGTCGCGGGCGTCCTCTACGCGCTCGCGCCGCGCATGCTCGGCGACCTGGGCTCGATCTCGTCGGAGATCTGGCCGGTCGCCCTCGCGCCCTGGGTGCTGCTGCCGGTCATCCGGGTACTGCAGGGGCGGATGTCGCCGCGCCGGGGCGGGGCAGGTGCCGCGCTGGCGTTGGCACTGATGGGTGCGGTCAACGCCGTCGCCACCGCGGCCGCCTGCCTGCCCGCGGTGCTGTGGTGGGCCCTGCACCGTCCGGACCGCACCTGGGCGCGGCTCGCCGCGTGGTGGCTGCCGCTGTCTGCGGCGGTGTGCGTGTGGTGGGCGATGCCGTTGGTGCTGCTCGGCCGGGTCTCGCCCCCGTTCCTCGACTACATCGAGTCGGCTCAGGTCACCACCCGGTGGTCCTCGGTGACCGAGGTGCTGCGTGGCGCCTCGACGTGGGTCCCGTTCGTGTCGACCGACCGGACCGCCGGCGCGGACCTCACGAGCGAGCCGGTGTTCGTCCTGGCCACCGGGGTGCTCGCCGCGGCCGGCGTCGTGGGGTTGCTGTGGCGCGGGATGCCCGCACGGGGCCGGCTGCTGGTGATCGGCGCCGTCGGCCTGGTGGCGATGGCGGCGCCGTGGGTCGGGCCCGCCGGTGGCGGCCTCGCCGAGACCCTGCGCGCCGTCCTCGACGGCCCGGGCGCCGCGCTGCGCAACGTCCACAAGTTCGAGCCGCTACTGCGGTTGCCGCTGGTACTGGGCGTCGCCCACCTGCTGTCCTGTCTGCTCGCGGGACTCGCCCGGGGCGGCGACGGGGCCGCCCCGGGCGAGACCCCCCGCGTCCGCGTGGTGGACGCGCTGGCGCACCCGGAGCGCCACCGGTCGGTGGCCGTGGCGATGGTGATCGTGCTGGCCGCGGGTGTGTCCGTGGCCCCGGCGTGGCTGGGCAGGCTCGCGCCGGTCGGCGCGCATGAGTCGCTGCCCGACCACTGGCCGGACGCGGCGCGGTGGCTGTCGGAGAACGCGCCGGTGGACCGGCCGGGTGCGGACGGCGAGGACGGGGAGGACGGGGAGGACGGGGAGTCCGACCCGGCCGGCACCACGCGTGCGCTCGTGGTCCCCGGCGCGTCGTTCGCCCGCCAGGTGTGGGGGGTCACCCGGGACGAACCCCTGCAGCCGTTGGCCCGGACGCCGTGGGCGGTCCGCGACTCCGTGCCGTTGCAGCCGGCCCCCGCGATCCGCGCCCTCGACGCCGTGCAGCAACGACTGGCCGACGGCCGCGCCGCGCCCGGGATGGCCGCCACACTGGCGTCGCTGGGCGTCGGTTTCCTCGTGGTGCGCAACGACCTGTCCGAGGACGCCGCCGCGCCGCGCCCGGCGCTGGTGCACCAGGCGATCGACGGCTCGCCCGGGTTGGTGAAGGTCGCCGAGTTCGGCGACCCCGTCGGGGGATCCCGGGTCGGTGACGACGGGGTTGGTGACGACGGGGTTGGTGGCGACGGGGGTGGTGACGACGGGGTTGGTGACGACGGGGCCAGGAACGACGACGAGGTGGTCGTGGTGCCCGATTCCGGGCTGCGGCCGGCTTATCCGGCGATCGAGATCTACCGGGTCGACTCACGACTGGGATCGGATGCGGCGCCGCCCGGACCGCCCCGCTCGGCGACCGCGCCGTACACGGTGGAACTCCGCGACCTCCAGGTCGTCGCCGGAGGGCCCGAATCACTGTCCCGGTTGGACGACCTGCTGGCGTCTCAGGACACCGTCGGCTCGCCGTCCCGGGTCACGCGCCTGCTCGAGGCCGACGCGCTCGCCGCCGGCGTCGACCCGGCGTCCGATCCGTTCCCGCGGCCGCGGCCGCTGAACTCCACCGGCCCGGTCTTGACGGACTCGCCGGCGGATCGCGAGACCGACTTCGGCCGGGTCGACCACAACTCCTCGGCCGTCCGGGCCGAGGGCGACCTCCGCCGCAGCCGCGGCACGGTCCCCGACTACCCGGCGACCGTCGCCGAGGACGACCCGGCTCTCACGCGGGCCCGATGGTGGGACGCCCGGGTCACGGTGTCGTCCTCGGCGGCCGACTCGGCCCAGACCGGACCGGTGCGGCCGGCGCACTCCGTCGCCGCCGCCGTCGACGGTGATCCCGACACCGCCTGGCGATCCGGCGGGTACGGGTCCGCGTTCGGTGAATGGATCGAGATCGACCTGCCCGAGCCCCTCGACCGCGGCGTCCTGACGCTGACCGTCCCGGACCCCGCCGCCGGACCGCCCGTCAGCAGACTGGAGGTGCGCACCGACACCGGAACCACGACGGTGTTCCCCGCGGTGGGCGAACAGACCTCCGTGCCACTGCCGCCCGGCCCCACCGGGCGGGTCAGGGTGACGGCCACGGGCTTCGCCGACGGCGGCCGCGGCACCTACCTCGAGGTCTCCGAGATCGGACTGACCGCCGGTGGCCAGGACATCCCACTGCTACGGACCATCGCCCTGCCCGGCCGGCCCGAGGACTCCCGCGCGCCGTCCGGCTGGCTGCTGCGCCAGGAACTGTCCGGCCGCTCGGACTGCGTCCACGCCGGCAGCCCGGTCGAGGGACTCGCCGGGGCCGAGGAGTCCACCGGCGCCGCCAGGTGCGCCCCCGGCCTGGCGATCGACCCCGAGGAACCGGGCCGCTTCGCCCGCCTGCTCGACGTCCCCGCCGCCACGACAGTGATCCCGCGACTGCTCGTGCGCCCACGTCCCGGCCCCGCCCTCGACGACGTCCTGCGCGGGGACCCGGCCACCCGCGCACGGCAGGTCCGCGCGACGGGCGAGTCGCTCGTGGACGACCCCGCGGGCAGGCCGTCGGCGGCCGTCGACGGCGATCGTTCCACCAGCTGGCACGCGCCGGACGTTCCCGCGCCGTCGCTCGCCCTGAGCCTGCCCGGTCGCCAGCTCGTCGGCTCGCTCCGCCTCTGGGCACCCCGCTCCGCGGCCCCCGCCGCGCCCGAGGTCATCACCGTCGACACCGGGGTCCAACGCACCCGCGTCGACCTGGCCACGCTCACCCCGGAGGAGGACGGCTCCGTCGTCGTCGACGTCCCCGCCGACCACACCGATCGGATCACCGTCCGCGTCGACGACACCCGGGACGTGCGCGGTCCCACCGGCGCGCGGCTGCCCACCGGCATCGCCGAGGTGTGGGTACAGGACCCCACCGGCGCCCGCATCGGCGCGCTGCCCGCCGCCGACGACGAGCCCGTCACCCTGACCTGCCGGGACGGGCCGAAGCTGCACCTCGGCGACCGGGTCGTCGGCACGCGGATCACCGCCAGCCGACGGGCGCTGCTCGAGGGCCGCGCGGTCACGGCCGAGCTCTGCGACGACTCCGCCGTCCGGCTGGACGCGGGACCGCAGGAGGTCTCGGTGGACCCGGGTCAGGCGTTCTCCGTCGACACGGTGGGCCTCGTCGTCGTCGACCCGGGGACCGGGAGCCGCACGGGAGGCACCGGGGGCGGCCCCGCGCCGATCCTCGGCGGTGCCCCGCACCCCGCCCGGGCCGTCGCCACCGCGCTGTGGGACGACTCGCGGCGCGAACTGCGCATGCCGTCCGCGCCGCGCGAACGCGTCCTGGTGATCCCCGAATCCGTCACGCCCGCGTGGCAGGCCCGGCTCGTCGCCGACGACGGCACCGACCTGGCCGACCCGCGTCCGGTCACCGTCGACGGGTGGAAGCAGGGCTGGGTGCTGCCCGCCACCACCACCGGCGCCACCCTCGTGCTCACCGTGCCGCTCGATGCGCCGTACCGCGCGGCGCTGCTCACCGGGCCGCTCGCGCTGCTGCTGGTCCTGCTGCTGTTCCTCGTCCGCGGCAGCCGTGACCGGGCGGGGGCCCGCGCCACGCCGTGGCGCGGGCGCGGACCGTTGACGGTCGCCGCGACCGCCGCGTTCGGGTTCGCGGTGGCCGGGCCGGTCGGGCTGGGGGTGACCGCCGGGATGACCGTGGGTGCGCTGGTGGCGAGTCGGTACCTCGGAGCCGGGCGGGCCCGGCACCTGCTCGTCGTGGGGGCCGGGGCGGGGATCGTCGCCGGCGCCGCGGTGCTGTCCCGCGCCCCGTGGCCGGACCCGCTGGGCTACGCCGGTGACGGCTGGGGGCCTCAGGTCGCGACGGTGGCGGGGCTCGTCTGCGCCGGGCTGGCCGTCAGCTGGCCGTCCGCTGGCCGTCCGCGCGGCGCGCGCCGGGGTGCCAGCCAGCGTCCGGCCGGCACCTCGACCAGCGCGTAGCTGGCAGCCGCGACCACCGTCGAGACCACCGCGGTCACCAGCCAGATCCGCAGCATCTGTCCGGAGAACATGGGCACCGCCGCGATCTGGAACGCGAAGTGCAGGACCAGGACGTGCCACAGGAACACGCCGTACGACCACCGGCCCAGGGTCGTGAGGACGGTCGAGCCGAGAATGGCGAAGCGCAGCCCGCCGCCGTCCGCGGTGCCCGGGCCTGCGGGGGCGGTGGACGGCGCGCCGGCCGGGGCCAGCGCGGCCGGCGCGCCGGCCGGGGCGAGCGCGGCCGGGGCCAGGAGGCAGAACGCCACCACGGCGCCGAGCGCGGTGCGGATCGCGAACTCCGGACCCGACGGGTGCACGAACCCCTCGGTGAACCACTGCGGCACCGTGCTCACCAGGAACGCCGCGGCCGCGACCGCCCACCACCCCCACCGTGCGTGGCGGTGGCGGGCCAGCGCCGCCGCCCGTCCGGGCGGGGCGCAGGCGAGTTCGGCCAGGATCATCCCCGCCGCGAACCACGACGCGAACGCCGGCGGCAGGATCTGGTCGTTGAGCCGGTCGTGCAGACCCAGCTCGTACCACGGCAGGAGCGCCCACCCCAGGCTCGCCACCCCCACGACCGCGATCGCCGGGATGCGCCACCGCGCCGCCCGCCCGCGCAGGCCCGCGAGCGCCCACCACAGCAACGGCAGCACCAGATAGAAGCTCATCTCCACGGACAGCGACCACGCGTGCGTGAGCCCCTCGACGAGGGAGTCCGGGACGTACACCTGGGTGAGTGTCAGGTTGGACGTCCACGTGCTGGCGGAGCTCCGTGCGTTCCGGGGGATCAGCAGGAACACCGCGGCCACCAGGACCAGATACGCGGGCATGATCCGCACCAGTCGGGAGCGCAGATAGTCGCGGGCGGACCGGGCGGTCCCCGTGCCTCCCCGGCGTGCGTGCAGAGCGTGCGCGCGCCACAGCAGGAAGCCCGACAGAGCGAAGAACACGGCCACGGACAGGTCGAATCGGCCCCAGACGCGGTTGAGGAACGACCCCGTCGAGGCCCCGGTCTGGAACGCGACATGGGTGGTGAGAACGCCGAACGCGGCGACCGCACGGAGCCCCTCGAGCGCCGGCACGAAGCCCGTCGCCGAGGGCAGTGTCCCGACTCGGTGGTCGGGGGTGCCAAATGCGTTCTTCATCACTGTTAATCTTCTCCTGATGATGGTCCGGTCTGGCAGCCGACCCGGGGACGTTACCCGGGCGTGACCACGGACCGAGGGCGCGACTCCAGGAGGACAACCGATGGCACGACAGAGCAGTTCCGCGGGACGGAGGTCGTCAGTGCCCGCGCTGGTCCTCGTCGGGCTCGGCGCATTCTTGATCACTATCGCACTGGCGCTCGTGTTCTTCGTGGTGCCGGCGCAGAAGAAGACCCCGCTGGACATCAATTCGACGACCGTCACCGAGGTCGCGCCGGGGGCGGTCCTCGTGGGCAGGGCACTGGCGGGCAACGCACCCACCGAGCTCAACGCGGACCGGCCCGAGTGCCGCCCCGAGGACGGGGCCGAGGCCGCGTCCGGGGACGAGGGAGAGGCCGACGCGCCCGAGGGTGAGGCGGTCGAGACCCAGGACGGCGCCGAGGCCGACGACTCCGAGGTGCAGTTCCCCGTCTCGTGCTTCATCGACAACGACATCCCCCTGTACTCGCAGCGTCGGGTGATGGCCGTCGAGCCGTCGGACGCCGACGTCATCACCCTGCAGGCCGCCCAGTCGTTGCTGCGCGAGGACATCGCGGGCGGCGACGAGGTCGAGTCCCTGATCAACGCCACCGTCGACCGCATCACGCTGGACCGCGTCACGGCGCAGCCGGTCGACGAGGCCACCAGCACCCTGCAGGTCGTCGCCGGCGGCGCCGACGACACCGCCCCCACGGGCTTCGTCCGCGAGGGTCTGCAGTACAAGTTCCCGTTCGACACCGAGCAGCGGGCCTACGACTACTTCGACGCCAGCACCTTCACCACCAACCCGATCGAGTTCGTCGGCGAGACGTCCGTCGGTGGGATCGAGGCCTACGAGTTCACCCAGGACCTCGGCCCGATCGACATGTGGTCCTCGATCCGCGACCACTTCGCCTCGATCTCCGACGGCTACGACCCCGCCGTGGAGTCGGTCCTGGCCAGCTACCGCCGCGAGGGCATGACCGCCGGCCAGTGGGGCCTCGAGGGTGACCCCGAGCGCGAGGTCGACATGCGGCGCTTCTACACCAACACCCGCACGGTGTACGTGAACCCGGCGACCGGCCAGATCATCAACGGCAAGGAGGACATCTTCCAGTTCTTCGCCGAGGACCAGGCCGAGGCCGACGCCTTCTTCTCCGACAAGGCCCGTCTCGAGGAGGAGAAGGCCGAGCCGACCCGCACGGCCGTCCGCTTCCAGTCCGGCTGGAATGACGAGACCCAGGAGAGCACCCTGGCCGCGGCGCAGGACAGCGCGGACACGCTCAACACGTTCGGTCGCGTCGTCCCGGCGGTGCTGGGCATCCTCGGCCTGCTCTCGCTGATCGGTGGCATCGTGCTGGGCCTGCGCGGGAGCCGCGGCGGCACCGGCGGACGGACCACCCGGACCCGCGCCTGATTCGTCCTACCCCGCGGCCCCCGCCCTGTCCGGAGCGGGGGCCGCACCCGGAGGATCGCCGAGAGCGTTCCGCACACAACACCCGAGAGGGAGTGTGCGGAACGCTCTTCTCGTTGGGTGACGGACCCGCGACCGCCGCGCAGCCGCCGCGCAGCCGACCGCGACCGCCGCGCGACCGTCGGGGACACCAGCCGCCCGGCTCCCGCGATCTGTCCCTCGGATCGGGCGCTGCGAACCCGCAGCCGGCCTCGGCGATCCCGCTCCGCCAGCCGCTCCGCCAGCCGCTCCGCCAGCCGCTCCGCCAGCCGCTCCGCCTATCGGATCACGCGCCACCTAGCGGATCCGGTAGGTGAGTCGCCAACGGATAGGCGACGTGGCTCGGCTCGAGGGCGCGGCCCGCTCGGCGCCCTCGCCTCAGGCGGGGCGCACGCGCAGCGCCCGCCAGCCTGCGGCGACCGTGGTGAGGGCGACCGCGACGAGTGTCGCGCCCAGGACGCTCTCGACGCCGCGGGGCGCGAGCCACACCGCGACGGCGGTGAGCACCAGCCCGCACCAGGCGATCGCGGCCTCCACCGTCCGGTCGGAGGCGATGCTCGCCAGCAGGAACGCCTGCAGCACGCTCAGTGTCACGCCCAGGGCGGCGAACGCCCACAGCAGTCCGGCGACGGGCCGGTAGGCCTCGCCGACGACCACCGGCACGAGCGGGGCGGCCGCGGCGGCACCGATCACCACGACGGCACCGATGCCCAGCAGGACGCCCACCGCGGAACGGACCGCGCCCCGGTGCCCGGCCGGATCGGCCATCCGCGGGTAGAGGACGGTGCCCACGGCCTGGGGCAGCCAGAACGCGGCCTTGGCGGCGACCGCCCCGAGCGCGTAGCGGCCGGCGTCCCCCGGGGACAGCAGGGCACGTGCGAGGAGCAGGTCGACGGAGGTCAGGGCCATCATCACGAGCTGCACCTGACCGGCCGCAAGCACCGCCGCGACGCCGGGTGAGGTCGAGGAGGTCCCGGTCGGCGGTCGCCACGCCCCGGGCCCGAGTGTCGAGATCCACCCCGCCACCAGCCAGGCCACCGTCACGCCGACGGCCCCGGCCGCGAGCGCGAGCCCCACGCCCCCGCCCGCGGCGAGGACCGCGACGGCCGGCACCACCTTGCCGGCGCCGGCCAGGGCGAGCACTCCTCCGAGGGCGCGGAACCGTTCGGCGCCCTGCAGCACGCCCTGCTCGGTGGTGAGCAGACAGAGCACCGGGCCGGGGGCCAGCGCGGCGGCGGTGGCCAGGACGGGGGTGTCCAGCAGCAGCGACACCGGGACGACCGCCAGTGCGGCGACCACCGCGACCAGGAGCGCGACCCGTCTGCCGAGCGAGCGCAGGACCCCGTCCGGTACTCCGCGCACGTGGTCGCGGGCAACGACCGCCTGCAACGCCAGTGACGGAACGGCGACCAGCAGCTGCGCGGAGAGCAGGGCGGCGAAGGCGCCGTAGCCCTCGGGCCCCAACCACCGGGAGGCCGGTAGGTGCAGCAGGTAGGCGGCGATGTTGGCCAGCATCGACCCGGCCGTCACCGCCCCCGCGCCGGTCAGGAAGCGCCTGGTGGCGGTGCCGGGTGCCTCCTCGCGCGCCTGATGGTCCACACCGGGAATCGTAGGGGGCAGCCGCGGTGGCCCGGTGGCTGGCCGCCGGCGGCGCGGCCGCGCGGTGGCGGCGGGCCCCGCGCGCGGGCGTGGTGGAATGAGCGCATGTCGTCCGCTGTCGGTTCCCGTCGCGTGACCTTGCGATCCACCGGGAGGGACGCCGCGGTGGACGCGGCCGTGGGGGCGGTGGTCACCGCCCTGCTGCTGGCGGGGGTGGCGCGGCCCGGGTTCCCCCTGATCAGGGACTGGGTGGCGACGCCGACGCCGCCCCTGTCGGACGCCGCGCTCGGGCTGGGGGAGTCGGCGGCGCGGGCGGTGCCCCAGGATGTGGCGGTGGTGTGGGCGACCCGCGCACTGCAGGCGGTGGGGCTGCCGGTGTGGCCGCTGACCGGCGTGCTCACCGCCGTGTTCTGCATCTGGTTGGCGGTGGCGGCGGGGGCGCTGGTGCGCCGGGTCCTGCCCGGCGACGCGGCCGTGGGGCTGTCCGGGCTCTGGCTGCGCCTGCCCGCCGTGGTGGGGGCGGTGTGGAACCCGTTCGTGGTGGAGCGGCTGCTGCAGGGGCACTGGTCGGTGCTGGCCGGGGCGGCGGCGGTGATGTCGATGCCGGTGCTGCTGGCCCCGTCCCGGGCCCTCGGTGGCGCGCTCGGTGGGGCTCCCGGCCGGCGCCGGGTGGCGGCGGCGTGCGCGGCGCTGGCCGCGGCGGGCCTCACGCCGACGGGCTGGGTGCTCGCGGTCGTCGCCGCGGTGGTGTCCCTGGTCAGTGGCAGTGGCAGTGACAGTGGCAGTGCCGGTGCCGGTGCCGGTGCCAGTGCCAGCGCCGGTGACAGTGCCGGTTCCGCCGCGCGGCCGGGCCGACGCACCCGGGCGGCGCTGCCGTTGGCCGCCACGGCGGGGGTGACCGCGCTGCCGTGGCTGCTCGCGACCGCGCTCGCCCCGGCCGGGACCGGCACCGCGCCGACCGCCGCCACGGGCGTGAGCGCGTTCGCCGCCCGCGCCGAGCCCGGCATCGGCACCCTCGGGTCCGTGGTCGCCCTGGGCGGAATCTGGAACTCGGAGGCGGTGCCGCCGTCGCGGTCAACGTGGTGGGCGGCCGTGGCGCTCGTGCTGCTGCTCGTCGTGTGGGCGGTGGCGGCGCGCGGGGTGTGGCGGGAGCGCCGCGATCCGGTGGTGCGGGCGACGGTACCGCTGGCGGTCGGGACGTGGCTGCTGGTGGCGGCCGCCGCGACGGGGCCGGGCCTGGCCGCGCTGGACGCCGTCGTCGCCGCGGTCCCCGGCGCGGGTCTGCTGCGCGACACCCAGAAGTTCGTCGCGCTGGCGCTCCCGGCGACCGTGCTGGCGCTGGGCTTCGCCGCCCGCGAGCTGGCCGGCCCGGACCCGGCCACCCGTGCACAGGCCACTCGGGCACCGGCCGGGCGACTGCGACCGGCCGGGGCGGGCCTGCTGCTCACGGCGGTGGCCGTCGCCGCCGTCCCCGACGCCCCGCGCGCCCTGTGGGACCAGCTGCGGCCGGTCACCTACGGCCAGGACTGGGAGCAGGTGGCGCGGATCGTCGACGGGAGGCCCGGTGACCTGCTGGTCCTGCCGGCGGGGTCCTTCCGCTCGACGCCGTTGTGGGCGGGCGGCGCGGCGGTGCTCGATCCGGCGCCCCGACTGCTCGACACCCGCGTGCTGGTGCCCGGAGACCTGGTCGTCGGCGGGGCGGCCGGCGACGACGCGGCCGCGGTGCCGGGCGAGGGTGATCGCGCGAGGCGGGCCACCGCGGCGCTGCTGCGAGGGGACGACCCGAGCGTCCTGGCCGGACTGGGGGTGCGGTGGGTGCTCGACGAGCGCACGTCCGCCGGCCCGCGCGGGCGGGCGGCGCGGACGCTGGCCGGGACACCGCCGGAGTCGACGACAACGAGGTTCACCGGCTCCGAACTCGTCCTGCACGAGCTGGCCGCGCCGAACGGGCCGGGTGGGGCGGATGCCCGATGGGAGGCCACCGCCGAGCCCGCGGCTCCGGCGTCGGCCCGCGGATGGGTGCTGGCGGCGCACGCGCTGTGGCTGCTCACGCTGGTCCTCGCCCTGGTCGTTGCCAGCGTCTCCACCGCGACCACCACGGCGCGCCGGGACGCGTACGCCGCGGAAGGTCCGGTCAGCCGGCCCGGCCGCTGATCACACCGCTCACGCGCCGGCCCTCGGTGACCGCCCGGAGGACCTGCGCCATCGCCGCTCCGGTGGCGGGCCAGGACAGTCCCGCGGCCTTGCGGCGGGCGGCCTCACCCATGCGCGCTCGCAAGTCGGGGTCCGCCAGGAGGCGATCGGTGGCCAGGGTCATGGCCGCGACATCGTCCACGAGGAGGCCCGTCTCGCCGTCGTCGATCGAGTCCCGTAGTCCCGCGGCGTGGTGGTAGCCGACGGTGGGCACCCCGTGCTGCGCGGCCTCGGACACCGCCAGGCCCCAGCCCTCCTTGCGGGACGGCATGAGGTGCAGTGTGGCCCCGGCGAGGATGCGGTGCTTGGTGGACTCGTCGACGTGCCCGTGGAGCCGGACCGCGCCGGTGTCCGGGCCGTCCGGGTCGAGGAGCCCGCGCTCGGCGGCGTACTCACGCAGTCGGTCGGACCACCAGCCGCTGCCGATGACGTCCAGCACCAGGCCGGGCCTGCTCGCGCGCAGGGTGGCGACCACGTCGAGGGCGTCCTCGACGTGCTTGTGCGGCACCAGCCGGGACAACACGACCAGCCGCGGGGCGTCGGTGTCGGTGTCAGTGCCGGGGCCCTCGTGCGCGGCCGGCTCGCCCGGCTCGACGTCCGCCGGGAGCGGGTCGAGTCCGTTGCGCACCACGGCGATGCGCGCGGGGTCCACGCCGAGCCCGGCGAGCTCGTCGGCGGACGGCAGCGACACGGTGACGTACTGGCTGCGCCGGTGCACCCACGGGGACAGTCGCGACTCGATCCACCAGCCGATCCGCGCGACGAGCCACCCGGCGACCGGCCACTGCTCGCGGTGGATGTGGTGGACCAGGACCACGACGGGCGCCGTGGTGGCCAGGCGGGAGAAGAAGGGGACGCCGTTCTGGGTGTCGACGACGACGTCGGGCCGCCGTAGCGAGCCGAGCGGCCCCAGTCCGACCCTGCCGAACAGGATGGCCAGCAGGGCGCGCGGGTAGACCGTGAAGCGCCCACCGGCCCGGCTGAACGTCACCCCGGACCCGGTCGTGGTGGAGCGGGCCGCACCCCGCGAGCGTGAGGTCCGGTAGATGACGGTGTGCCCGGCGTCGGCGAGGCCGTCGGCGACGTGTTCGAGGTAGCGTTCGCTGCCACCGCCCTGGGGATGGGTGCTGTCGCGCCAGCACAGCAGCAGGATACGAGCCACGCGGACACTGTACGCGGGCGTCGGGACCGCCGACGGGGTGGTCAGCGCTGCCGCCGGTATCGTCACCGCCGTGATCACCGACCCGCTCCACCGCTCGACCGCACTGCGTTCGGTGGCCCGCCGCGCCACCCTCGGGCGGTCGCTCGGACTACTGCGCTCGTTCCCGCTCGAGCAGTCCGACCCGGACGTCTTCTACTCCGGCCTGGCCCACGACACGGTGGAACTGGTGGCCGACCTGTGGGAGCGCTCGGGGGACCGGGCGGCCGAGCCGGGCACCGGGCCGGGCACCGGCAGGCTGCCGGGGCTCACGGTGCTGGACGTCGGCGGCGGGCCGGGCTACTTCTCGGATGCCTACGCCGCCGAGGGGGCGCGGTACGTGTCGGTCGAGCCGGACGTCGGCGAGATGTCGGCCGCGGGCCTGGACCAGGCGGGCTCGATCCGCGGCAGCGGCATGTCGCTGCCGATCAGGTCGGACGCCGTCGACGTCTGCATCTCGTCCAATGTGGCCGAACACGTCCCCGAGCCCTGGACGATGGCCGAGGAGATGTGCCGCGTCACGCGACCGGGCGGCCTCGTCGTCGTCTCCTACACGCTCTGGTACGGACCCTTCGGCGGCCATGAGATGGGGCTGACCCACTACCTCGGCGGCGAGCGGGCACGGCGGATGTACGAGCGGCGCCACGGCCGCCCGCCGAAGAACGTCTACGGGGAATCGCTGTTCGAGGTGGGGTGCGCCGAGGGGCTCGAGTGGGCGCGCAGCACGTCCTCGGGCGAGCTGCTGGCGGCGTTCCCGCGCTACCACCCGCGGTGGGCGTGGTGGCTGGTGCGGGTGCCCGGCGTCCGCGAGGCGCTCGTGTCCAATCTGGTTCTGGTGTTGCGGGCTGAGTAGGCACCCACGCCGCGGCGGACCCTCGACTACAGTGAGGTGGAACACGTTCTTGTTTTCTACCTCCCGGAGGTCCTCCCGTGGTCGTCGTCCATGACAAGCTCTTCTCCGGCACCCGCTGGACCGATCCCATCACCACCGGCGTCCTCGAGGTGACCTCGCCGGCCACCAACGCCGTCGTGGGCCGGGTCGCCGAGACCACCACCGAGGACCTGGACGAGATGGTCAGCCAGGCGCGCGACTCGTTCGAGTCCGGCGTGTGGCGCTCCACCCCGCCCGCCGAGCGCGGCGCCCTGCTGGCACGCGTGGCCGACATGCTCGAGGAGCGCCAGGCAGAGGTGTGCCAGATCCTCTCCGACGAGATGGGCACCCCGCCCGGCACCGCCGCCATGATCCAGGTGACGCCGACCCTGGGCGTGCTGCGCTACTACGCCCGCCTGGCCGAGACCTTCCCGTGGTCCGAGGTGCGCCACGGCGACTTCGGCGCCTCCGTGGTCACCCGCCAGCCCGTCGGCGTCGTCGCCGCCATCACGGCGTGGAACGTCCCGCTCTACCTCAACACCGCCAAGCTGGCGCCCGCGTTGCTGTCCGGCAGTTCGGTGATCCTCAAGCCGTCCTCGGCCACGCCGCTGTCCGCGCTGTGGCTGGCCGACCTGTTCCGTGAGGCCGGGCTGCCCGAGGGTGTGCTGTCCGTGGTCACCGGCCCCAGCTCCGTGGGCGACCACCTCGTCTCCCACGTGGACGTCGACAAGATCTCGTTCACCGGCTCCACCGGCGTGGGCAAGCACATCGCCGGGATCGCCGCCCAGAGCCTCAAGCGGTGCTCGCTGGAGCTGGGTGGCAAGAGCGCCGCCATCGTGCTCGAGGACGCCGACATCGCCGCGCACGCCGGCACCATGGTGTTCTCCGCGCTCATGAACTCCGGCCAGGCGTGTGTGTCGCAGAACCGCATCCTCGCGCCGCGGTCGAAGTACGACGAGGTCGTCGAGGCGCTGGTGGAGAACGTCAAGGCCATGCCCGTGGGTGACCCGGCCGACGACGGCACCGCCTTCGGCCCGCTGGCCAACCACAAGCAGAAGGCGTCCGTCGAGGGCTACATCCGCAAGGGGGTCGAGGAGGGCGCGACCATCGCCTACGGGGGCGGCACGGTCGAGGGACTGCCCGAGGGTGTCGCCGAGGGCGCCTACGTGCAGCCGACCGTCTTCCGGGACGTCGACAACTCCATGACCATCGCCCAGGAGGAGATATTCGGGCCGGTCCTGCAGGTCATCGCCTACGACACGGTCGACGAGGCAGTGCAGATCGCCAACGACTCCGAGTACGGCCTGGCCGGGGCCGTGTACTCCGCAGACCCGGACGCCGCGCTCGCCGTGGCCCGGCGGGTGCGAACCGGCACGATGGGCATCAACTGGTACGCCTTCGACCCGAGCGCGCCCTTCGGCGGGTTCAAGAACTCGGGCCTGGGTCGCGAGAACGGCCCCGAGGGGCTCGAGGCCTTCTGCGAGCTGCAGAGTGTACTCATGCCGTTCGGTTGGGAGCCCGGCGAGGGCTGAGCCGCTCCGGCGGTCCCCGCTCCGACGGCCCCCGCTCCGTGGTGGGGGCCGTCAGCCGGGAAACAGGCCGCCCAGTTCGCGTACCGTCTCGTCGAACAGGGACAGCGGGTCACGGTCCCGTCCCTCGAGCTCCTCGCGGTCGAAGGACTGCCACGCCACCCGCCAGGCCGCGGTCACGACCTCCGCCACCAGGTGCGCCTGCAGGTGGGGCAGGGCGCCCCGTGCGGTCAGGGCGGTTCTGAGCGTCTCCACCAGGACCCTCTCCTGCTGTGCGACCGCGTGCAGCAGGTCGGGCTCCCGCATCAGCAGTCGGGAGACCCGGCGGAAGACGCGCCGCTCGACCTCGTGCGCGAACACCTCGCGGCTCGCCGCGAGCAGGTCGTGGAGGATCCCGGCGGGGTCGGATCGGGCGCTCTCGACGGTCATCAGGGCGTCGATCAGCCCCTGCTGTCCGGGCATCAGTGCGTGGACCTTCGAGGAGTAGTAGCGGAAGACCGTCCGTTCGGAGATGCCCACCCGGGCCGCGATGTCCGCGACCGTGGTGGCGTCCAGCCCGTTCTCCTCGACCAGGTCGAGGGCCGCCCGCTGGATCTCGACCAGCATCCGGGCGCGGTGCTCGTCGCGGATTCCCATGGCCGTCGGCCCCCTCACCATAATGTGTGTCACACTCTGACAGCTTCAGCTTACCGATTCTGTCAGTGGGTGACATGATTCGTCGGGTTCAGCTCCCATAGACGAGGTATCCCCGATGACGAATATCGCCGAGGGCGAGGCCGCCCCGCCGGCCCCGCCGACCTCCGCCACCCCGGCGGACACCGCCGCGACCTCCGCGGTACCCCCCGGCCCGCCGGCCCCGGTACCGGCCGAGGCTCCCGCCCTGCCCCGACGGCAGCTCGTCGGCATCATCGGCGCGCTCGCCCTCGGCGCGTTCCTCATGATCCTCAACGAGACGGTCCTGACGGTGGCGTTGCCGTCGATCATGGCCGACTACGGTGTCTCCGCCGCGGCCGGTCAGTGGCTCACCACCGGGTTCCTGCTCACCATGGCCGTGGTCATCCCGACCACGGGCTTCCTGCTGCAGCGCTTCCCGATGCGGGCCCTGTTCGTATTCGCGCTGGGCAGTTTCCTGGCCGGCACGCTGCTGGCCATCGTCGCGCCGGTCTTCGGCGTCCTGCTGGCCGCCCGCGTCCTCCAGGCGGTCGGCACCGCCATCGTGATGCCACTGCTCATGAGTACGACCCTGACCCTCGTCCCGCTGCGGCACCGGGGCACGGTGATGGGACTGAACTCGATCGTCATCGCGGTCGGTCCGGCGATCGGCCCCACCGTCTCCGGCATCGTCGTCAACTCGCTGTCGTGGCACTGGATCTTCGTCGGCATGACCCCGCTGGCCGTGCTCATCCTCGTCCTGGGCATCGTCTTCATCAAGATCCCCTCGGCCACCCGCAGGGTGCCCCTCGACGTGCCGTCCGTGGTCCTGTCGGTGCTCGCGTTCGGTGGTCTCGTGTACGCGATCTCCATCTTCGGCGACGTCCTCACCGAGCCCGTACTGCCGCTGGCCGGTGCGGCCATCGGCCTGGTCTCGCTCGCCGCGTTCGTCGCCCGTCAGATCGGCCTGGCCCGCACCGGTGGCGAGCTGCTCAACCTGCAGCCGTTCGCCAACCGGACCTTCTCGTTGAGCGTGGCCATGATCATGATCGCCATGGGCACCCTGCTCGGCACCGTGGTCATCCTGCCGATCTTCCTGCAGAACGGCAGCGGCCTGAGCACGTTAACCATCGGCATGATGCTGCTGCCCGGCGGCCTGGTGCAGGTCGCGGTGGGGCCGATCTTCGGCCGCGTCTTCGACCGCCACGGCCCGCGCCCGGTCCTGATCCCGGGAGCCCTCATGCTGGCGCTGGGCCAGTGGTTGTTCACCACCATCCACCCCGACACCGCGCTCGGGCTGATCGTCGCCTTCCACACCGTCTTCTGCATCGGTCTGGCCATGCTCATGACCGGTCTGCTGTCCGCGGCGCTGAGTGACGTCCCGCAGCGGCTCTACGGTCACGGCTCGGCGATCTTCAACACCGCCCAGCAGCTCGGCGGGGCCATCGGCACCACGATCTTCGTGACCGTCATGAGCACGGTCGCCCTGGGGCGGACCGACGGCGGGGCCCCGCTCGTCGACGGGCTGTTCGAGGGGGCCCACATCGCGTTCCTCGTCGGCGGGGTCCTCGCGACGATCGCCGTGGTCTGCTCGCTGTTCGTCACTCGCGCGCCGCAGCGCCACTGACCGCGCCTCCCGGTCCCGCCGCCGACGAGGAGACCCCCGGCCGTAGCCGGGGGTCTCGTCGTCTCGGACGGGTCGGCGCGGCGCCGGCCTGTCGGGTGTCACTCCACGCGGTAACCGACGCCGCGGACGGTCTGCACCTTGTTCTCGCCGATCTTGCGGCGCAGGGAACGGATGTAGACGTTGACGATGTTGGAGCCCGGGTCGAAGTCCATGCCCCACACGCTCTCGAGCAGCTGCTCGCGGCTGATGGTCTCGCCCTTGTTGCGCAGCAGCATCTCGAGCAGCGAGTACTCGCGGTTGGTCAGCTCCTGGATCCGGCCGTCCACCTCGACGCGGCGGGTGCGGATGTCCAGGCGCATGCCCGCGTGCTCGAGGATGCCCGGATCCTCGGTGGCCTCGTGCTCGCGCAGCCGCAGACGGATGCGGGCGAGCAACTCGGGCACGCGGAATGGCTTGACCATGTAGTCGTTCGCGCCGGACTCCAGCCCCTCGACGGTGTTCGCCACACTGTCGCGGGCCGTGAGGATGATGACGGGTGCGGCGAACCCGCGGTCGCGGGCCTCGCGGAGGAGGGTCAGCCCGTCGGTGTCCGGCAGGCCGATATCGAGCAACATCAGGTCGATGTCGGAGATCGTCGACAGGATCGCCTGGGCGCTCTCCCCGTCCACGGCCTCGAGTGCGGTGTACTCCGCGCCGCCGAGTGCCTTCACCAACACCGATCGGATGAGATCGTCATCCTCCACGACGAGAACATTCGTCATGCAACCCTCCTTCTCGAACCCGGAGTATCCCACGGGAGGACATCAGTTGGACGCTGCCCGGTACCGTGTCCGCAGTTTCGTTCGAGGGGTGCGCAGGATCAGCGCGTACCGCTGTCCCCCGACACGACCGGGCCGGCGCCGGCGTCCCCGTCGTCGCGGGGCCGCTTCTCCGGTGGTGGTGCGATGAGGGGGACGACGATGCAGAACACCGCGCCCCCGCCCTCGGCGTTGAACGCGAACGCACGTCCCCCGTGCGCCTTGGCGATGGTGGAGACGATGGCCAGACCGAGGCCGGTGCCGCCCCGGCCGTCGCGGAGCTGGCCGCGCGCGGTGTGGAAACGCTGGAAGATGCTCTCCTCTTCCCCGGGCGGGATCCCCGGTCCGCTGTCGCGGACCCACCACAGGAGCCGTCGGCGGTAGTCCTCCCGCTTGGGCGACGGGGCGACGGGCCCCGCGGCGAACCCGTCGGGCACGGTGGGATCCCCCGGCTCGATGATCCGGCACCCGATCTCGATGGCGTCGCCGGGGCCGGTGAAGCGGACGGCATTGGAGCAGAACTGCATGAGTGCCTGCGTGATGCGGTGCTGGTCGAGTCGGGCCACGCCCTCGGCGTAGGGGAGCACCCGCCAGTCACGGTCGGCGATCACGTCGATCTTCGCCTCGACGTCCAGCACGAGTTCGGCGACGTCGGTCGGGACGGTCCGGAGGAAGTCGGGACGGTCGGCCCTGGCGAGGGTGAGCAGGTCCTCCACGATGCGGGTCATCCGCGACAGCTCGTCCTGCATGAGGCGGGTGGCCTCGGCACGCCCGTCGGGGTCGTCGGGCATGAGGTCGAGGTTGCCCTGCACGACGGTCAGGGGCGTCCGCAGTTCGTGCCCGGCATCGTCGAGGAACTCCCGCTGGGTCCGGTAGGCCTCCTCGACGCGTTCGAGCATGGCGTTGACCGTGTCGGCGAGTGAGACGATCTCGTCGGGTCCGTCGGAGGGGACGCGCCTCGACAGGTCGGCGGCGGAGATGGTCTCGGCGGCCTCGCGGATACGGCGCACCGGCACGAGCATCCGCCCGGCGATCCACCACGCGAGTACCGCACTGACGACCATGCCTCCGGCGCTGGCCCAGCGCATGTAGAACACGACGCGCCGTGTCTCCTGGTGGGTGCCCCGGTCGTTGACGGCGACGACGATGTTGGCCAGCCCGGCGGGGCTCTCGACCGTGGTCTTGCGCCACCGCACCGAGCCGTCGAGGATCCCCGAACTCTCGGTGGAGACCAGGCTGATCCGTTGGATCTGTGAGCGTATCGCCGGCGGGAAGAGCTGGTCCTCCTCGGGCCCGTACCGGGAGAGCGTGAACTGGGTGCCCGACTCGGTGGCCGTCCCGACCAGCAGCAGCTCCGAGGACGGGTACTGCTGGGCGAGGTATGCCCGGATCAATTGCTCGACCGTGGGGTTCTCCGACTCGAAGGACGGCAGGATCCCGGCCGTCATGAAGGTCGTGAAGTCGGCGGCCTCCCGGTTGA
Organism: Dietzia sp. 111N12-1; assembly: GCF_001658045.1. NCBI lineage: Bacteria > Bacillati > Actinomycetota > Actinomycetes > Mycobacteriales > Dietziaceae > Dietzia > Dietzia sp. 111N12-1. The sequence goes on from NZ_LSSV01000032.1 coordinate 41,895, forward strand.
GCCGCGAGTCCATCACCCGTTCGGTGCTGAGGTTCAGCAGCTGGAACGTGAACACCATCATCGCCGCGAACACGGCGGCGGTGATCAACGTGATGCCGAGGGTGATGCGGAGCCGGGCGGAGTGCCACCAACGGATCGGGGCCGACGTCCGTATCGAGGCGTTCACCTCGGCATCGGGTGGTCGTCGCCGGACGCTCTCGGGCTGGACACCGTCGGGCTCGCCTCCGTCGCGCCCGCCCCCTGCGAGGTCGTCACCAGCCCGCTCGCGGCACGGTCCCCCACGGGAGGTCGGCCGAGCACCGGAGCGCCGCCGGCGGGCGACCGACCCGCGTGTGGGGGAGGCCCGGTCTCGTCGGCATGGGCCGGTCGGCCGGTCTCTCCGGCGTGGGGCGGGGGCCCGGGCAGCGGGCCACCTGCTGCGGGCGGTCCGGGAACGGACACGGGAGGCCGACCGGCATCGGGCGCCGGTACGGCGGGACGGCCGCCCGGCCCGCGGTCGTCAGGCGTGTCGCCTCGATCGACCCCGCCCTCGGAGTGGGGTTCGAAGGTCACCGGCTGGTCGTCCGCCCCGGAGCCGGGACCGGGGCCCGTCGTGGGGTCGCGGGGCACGAGGTCGTCCCGGACCCGGTCCGGGCCCTGCCCGGCGCGCGGACCGACGGTGTCCGCGGGAGCAACCCGGCCGTCGACCTGCGGGGGAAGCGGTGCCAGCGGCACGGAGGGCACCGTCAACAGCGAGAGGAACGACGGGATCGGCTCCGGTACGGGCAGGGCCGACCTGCCGTCGATCACCGTGAGGAACGGCTTGATCCCCTCGATGGCGGTGCCCGCGTACTCCTCGTCGACGGCCGGGGACGCGTCCGTCGACTCGCCGGTGATCCCGGCGGTGGCGGTCGGCCCGGCAGGAACGGACGTCGGGGCGGGGAGCCCGAAACCGGCCACGGCGGCTGCTGCGACGCCGCTCGCCACGATGGGAAGCGCGATGAGGCCGATCACGCTGGCTCTCATGCCCCTCCTTCCGGGCGGGAACGCTGTTGCCCGCACAGCCAGTAACTGTGACATCAACAAGGGCAGTAGTACAGGGCTTCGCCCAGATTGTAGAGGCGGACGGGCCACACCGGGGAATGGTGTGGCCCGTCCGCGTGGGTCTTTCCGTGCAGGTGCCGGTGTCAGCCGAGCCGCTCCTTGAGGGCGGCGAACTGCTCGTGGACCTCGGCCGGGACCTTGGGTCCGCAGAACTCGAGCCACTCGGTGATGAGCGGCAGCTCGCGGCGCCACTCCTCGGGGTCGACGGCCAGGGCGGCCTCGACGTCCTCGATCGGGGTGTCCAGGCCGGTCATGTCGATGTCCGCGGCGCGGGCGGTGATGCCGGCGGCGGTCTCGTCACCCTCCACGCGACCCTCGATGCGGTCCACGACCCACTTGAGCACGCGGCTGTTCTCGCCGAAGCCGGGCCACACGAAGCGGCCGTCGGCGCCCTTGCGGAACCAGTTGACGAGGAAGATCTTGGGCATCTTGTCGCCGCCCCGGGCGCCCATGTCGACCCAGTGCTGGAAGTACTCGCCGACGTTGTAGCCCACGAACGGCAGCATGGCCATGGGGTCGCGACGCACCGCGCCGACCTGCCCCTCCGCGGCAGCGGTCTGCCCGGAGGACAGGGTCGCGCCGATGTACACGCCGTGGTTCCACGAGTAGGCCTCGCTGACCAGCGGGACCGTGTCGGCGCGGCGACCGCCGAAGAGGATGGCCGAGATCGGCACGCCCTCGGGCGAGTTGAACTCCGGCGCGGTGACCGGGCACTGGTTGATCGGGACGCAGTAGCGCGAGTTGGGGTGCGCGGCGTTGCCGGCCTTGCCGTCGCCCTCCGGGGTCCAGTCGTTGCCCAGCCAGTCGATGAGGTGGTCCGGGGTGCCCTCGAGGTCCTCCCACCACACGTCACCGTCGTCGGTCAGCGCCACGTTGGTGTAGATGGCGTTGCCCGGCTCCAGCGTCTTCATGGCGTTGGGGTTGGACGAGTAGTTGGTGCCCGGGGCGACGCCGAAGAAGCCGTACTCCGGGTTGACGGCGTAGAGCCGGCCGTCGGCGCCGAAGCGCATCCACGCGATGTCGTCACCCACGACCTCCGCGCGCCAGCCCTCGATGGTGGGCTGCAGCATCGCGAGGTTGGTCTTGCCGCAGGCGGACGGGAAGGCCGCGGCGATGAAGTGGACCTCGTCGGCGGGGGAGATGAGCTTGAGGATGAGCATGTGCTCGGCCATCCAGCCCTCGTCGCGGGCCATGGCGGAGGCGATGCGCAGCGCGAAGCACTTCTTGCCCAGAAGGGCGTTTCCGCCGTAGCCGGACCCGAACGACCAGATCTCGCGGGTCTCGGGGAAGTGGGTGATGTACTTCTCCTCGTTGCACGGCCAGGGCACGTCCTGCTCGCCCTCGGCGAGCGGGGCACCCACGGAGTGCAGGCCCTTGACGTACTCGCCGTCCGTGCCGATCTTCGCCAGGGCCGCCGAGCCCATGCGGGTCATGATCTTCATCGAGACCACCACGTACGCCGAGTCGGTCAGCTCGATGCCGAGCTTGGGGTCCTCCGCCTCCAGCGGGCCCATGCAGTACGGCACGACGTACATCGTGCGGCCCCGCATGCTGCCGCGGAACAGTCCGGTCATGTGCTCGCGCATCTCGGCCGGGTCGCGCCAGTTGTTGGTGGGGCCGGCGCCCTCCTCGGTCTCCGAGCAGATGAAGGTCCGCGACTCGACGCGGGCGACGTCCTTCGGGTCCGACTGGGCCAGGAAGGAGTTCGGCTTCTTCTCCTCGTTGAGCTTGACGAAGGTCCCGGCCTCCACCATCTCGGTCGTGAGGCGATCCCACTCAGCGTCGGAGCCGTCGGCGAAGACGACCCGGTCCGGCTGGGTGAGCTCGGCGACCTCGGCGATCCACGCGAGCAACTCCGCGTGATCGGTTGGTGCCTGACCCTCGAGGCCGGGAATGGTGGTGGTGGTCATCACAGCTCCTCGCGCGTGGTGCATGGTGTTAGTCACAGAGTATCGTCAAGCGTTGTCGACTGCTCAGTCGCAGCCCCCTTTGCACACCCGGACATGAGGGATTCCTCAGGTCGCCGGTCAGATGTGGCCGTGGTCGATGCGTTCCCACCGGGCGGGCGACGGGAAGTCGCCGGTCGTGTCCCCGCGAGCCTCGTTCGTGAATCCCCCGAAGGGCACGCCCTCCGCGGGGTTCGCCAGCCGCCATGAGTCGTAGCTGCCGTCGAACCGCACGGTCGAGACGTGGTCGACGGTCCCGTCACCGTCGGCGTCGGTGTACACGGTCAGCCCCCGATCGTCGCCGAGGGTGACCGCCTCCATGAAGCCGTCCCCGTCGAGGTCCGCCTCGGGGGAGCCGAGGTCGAGGACGTCCTCGCCCACGGGCACGTGCAGTCCCAGCGACGAGGGTTCGGCCAGCGGGGCGTCCTGGAGGCCGCACACGTCGGGCGCCGGGTGGTGATCGAAGGAGTCCGCACCGACCAGCGGATCGGTCATGAGGGACTCCCTGTCGTGGGGGCCGGCGGGGCGGTCTGTCCCGCGCGGGTGGCTCGGATGCGGCGTTCGAGGTCGGCGACCCGGGGGCCGGGATCGTGGGCGAAGCCGTCGGTGATGGTGGCCTCCGCGGCGAGGATCCTCGAGCCGAGTGACTGCTCGGCATCGGCCCGCAGCGCCGCGAGCCTGTCGGCCACGGCCGCGACGGTGTGGGTGCGCAGCGCCTGCGTGCGGCGGACGGTGACGGTGATCCACCCCAGCACCAGCCCGCACAGGAGGGCGAGCGGGATGACCACCGCCGCGACGCCGGGGATCTCGGCGAGCGGGGACAGCAGCATGCGTCCCACCCCGGTCCCGCCGGCGGCGCCCATGATCATGACGAGCAGTTCCTCGCCCGTGTTGCGCGGCGGTCGACCCGGGGCGATGCCGCTGGTGGGCGGGGGGATGCGGGGACCCGCCGGCGCGGCGGCGCCGAGATGCCGGGCCACGAGGGCGTCGGCGCGGAGGTCTGCGCGGGCGATGGTGCCCGCCACCGCGGAGTCGGCATCGGCGGCGAGCTGGTGGACCAGCGCGTCGACTCGGGAGCGGGGGGCCGCGGCGAGCTCCTCGCGCGCCCGCCCACCGAGGTCGCGCACCGATCGGTGGAGATCCTGGATGACCTGCATGCGCAGCGCCTGGACGTCCTGCCGCAGCGCCTGAGAACGGGTGGTGATGGCCTCGGTGCGACGGGCGAGGAGCCAGTCGACGGTCGCGACGGCCGGATCCGGTGGCGGCGCTCCGCCGGGGCCGGGGCGCGCGGTGGGCGGACGGCGGCCGCTGGAGACGAGGGCGGCGACGGCGGCGAGCAGGGCGGCCGGGGCCCCGGGGCGACTGGCGTCGACCACGTGGACCGGCGCCGTCACGCCCACCTCGGCCAGTCGCCGGGTGGTGACGTCGACCGTCTCCGACAAGCCCTCGGCCGTGCACTGGCCGGCGCGCCCGGCCAGGGCGACCGCCATCGGCAGTCGGGAGGCGACGCCGCGCGCGACCTCGACGTCGTCGGGGCGCACCGGACAGACGGCGTCGACGACGAGGACAGCGGCGTCCGGCCGGTCCTCGGGTGCCGCGTCGACGAGCACACGGATCCGGGCCCCGCCATCGACGGCCGGGCCCGCGGCCGAGGTCAGCGCCTCGGCGACGGCGGGCGCGGCGGAGTCCCGTGCGCCCAGGACCGCGATCGTCAGGTCACGGGGTGGGGAGTCGCGGGGCGGAGAGTCACGGGGCGGAGAGTCACGGGGCGGAGAGTCACGGAGCGGTGCGGGTGCGGCGGTCACGACGGGCCCGATCCCGCGAGGACGCAGAGGGCGGCCTCCGCGAGGTCGCCCACCTCGTCGTGGACCGCGAGGCGTTCCAGTTCCGCCTCGAGACGGGCCACCCGGACCGTCGCCAGGGCGTCCAGGGCGCGCTCGAGGAAGGACACGACGCCGTCAACTGACCGGTGCCCCGGCTCGCGCGCATCCACGGCGGGCAGCCCACGGGCCCACCGCGGCAGGACCTCGTCGTCGTCGGATTCGCCGCCGTCGGTGCGACTGTCGGCGCCCCCGCCACCGACACCCGTGGCCACCACCAACAGGGCGTGCCGGCGCGGGCGCCGCACCCACGCCTCCTCGTGGCGGCAGGGGGCGGTGCGCAGGCACACGATCTCCACATCGGGCGCCGTCGTGGCCGACGCGCCGGGAGCGGCGAGCACGTCGAGGTCGTCGACCTGCGCCCGCCACCCGCGCCGCGCCCGCAGCGCCGCGGCCAGGGTGCGGCGCCCCGACCCCAGGCCGCCGCGGATCCGGATGTCGACGGGCGCGTCGAAACGCGCGAGGGCCTCCTCCACCGGGCCGTACGCACCAGGGTCGTACACGACAGGGCCGACGGCGGGGTCGACCGACCGTCCGGAGCGTTCCCGGGCGGAGGAGAGCAGGCGTCGGACGCGCGCGGCGGGATCCGGGCTCTCGGGTCGCACCGGGGCCTGGGGCTCGGTGTCGTGGGTCACGGTCGGCACGCGATAATCGTGACGTGGGGACCTGCCCGCGGCAAGACCTTCCCCCAGGCAGGGTCACCCGCGCGGCGCGGCGAGCGGCCCTTCGGCACGGGCGGGGACGTCGGTCGGATTCGTAACCCGACCACGGATTACGGGATGATGGCCGGGTGAACCAGAGCGAGAACCCCGCCCCGGCGGCTGACGGGACCCCGGACGACGGTGCCACTCCGGACGACGGTGCCACTCCGGACGACGGTGTCACTCCCGACGACAGTGCCCGTCTGTTCCCCCGGGTGACGGCCTACCGGTTCCGCCGCGGAACCCTGCGGCCGGGCCAGCAGCGCAACTGGGAGGAGCACTGGCCCACCTACGGGCGCAACGTCTCCGACGAGATCGTGGACCCCGAGCAGATGTTCGGGCGCCGCGCACCGTTGATCGTGGAGATCGGGTCCGGGACCGGGACCTCGACCGCCGCGATGGCCGCCGCCGAGCCGGACGTCGACGTGATCGCCGTGGAGGTCTACCAGCCCGGACTGGCCCAGCTGCTGGGCATGATCCTGCGCGAGGGGCTCGAGAACGTGCGGATGATCCGCGGCGACGGCGTGGACGTGCTCACCAACATGATCGCGCCGGCGAGCCTCACCGGTGTCCGCGTGTTCTTCCCCGACCCCTGGCCCAAGGCCCGCCACCACAAGCGGCGGCTGCTGCAGTCCGGCACCTTCGAGCTCATCGCCTCACGCCTGGCCCCCGGCGGCGTGTTGCACGTGGCCACCGACCACGTCGACTACGCCGAGTGGATCGGCGAGACCGGCGACGCCGAGCCCGCGCTGAGACGGCTGGACCCCGCGACCGACCTCGGGCACGTACCGTTCAGTCTTGACAGACCCGTGACGAAGTTCGAGGGCAAGGGGCTGCAGGAGGAACGAGTGATCAACGAATTCCTCTGGCGTCGTACGAACTGACGCCCCTTCTCCACAGCCCCCGAACCACGACGACCGAGGCGGACGCGATGACCCCACCTGACGAGATGCGCAACCACGACACGACGGACGTGGTCACGCCCGACGCCCCGGGAGTGGTGCTCCTGGTGTGGGACGCGCCCAACGTCGACATGGGGCTGGGGTCCATCCTGGGCGGCCGTCCCACCGCGATCTACCGGCCGCGCTTCGACGCGCTCGGCCGCTGGCTGCTCGGGTACACCGCCGACCTGTCCCTGCAGACCGAGGACACCCTCGAAGCCGAGGCGACGGTCTTCACCAACATCGTCCAGGGCACCTCGGACAACGTCCGCCCGTGGGTCGAGGCTCTGCGCAACGTCGGCTTCGCCGTGTTCGCCAAGCCCAAGACCAGCGACGACTCCGACGTCGACGACGACATGCTGCAGCACATCGACCTGCGCGCCGCCTCCGGGCGCCTCGCGGGTGTGGTGGTGGCCTCGGCCGACGGGCAGGCGTTCCGCGAACCGCTGGAGGACCTCGCCCACGACATCCCGGTCACGGTGATCGGGTTCCGCGAGCACGCCACCTGGGCCGTCCAGCACGACACCATCACGTTCCTCGACCTCGAGGACATCCCCGGTGTGTTCCGCGAGCCGCTGCCCCGGGTCAGCCTCGAGAACCTGCCCGACGAGGGTGCCTGGCTGCAGCCGCTGCGGCCGCTCACGGCCCTGCTCACCTCGCGCTAGGAGTCCTGCGGTGTTCAACTCACTCGGGCGGTTCGTCGCCCATCGCCGCGTGCTGGTCCTGGTGTGCTCGGTCCTGGTCATGGCCTTCATCAGCCTCGCCGGCACCGCGTTCGGCAACCCCTTCGGCCAGGGCGGCTTCGAGGATCCCGAGAGCGGGTGGGCGACCGCCGAACAGCTCGAGCAGGAGGCGTACGGGCGCGACGCGCTCGGCGACGTCGTGGTGTCGTACCACGCACCCGAGGGCACCTCGGTCGACGATCCCGCCTTCCAGGACCCGATCCGCGCCTCGCTCGAGTCGATCCGCACCGAGCACCCCGACGAGGTCACCGGCGTCACCAGCTTCGTGTTCAACCAGTCCCCGGCCCTGGTCAACAGGGACGAGGGCATCGTCGTGGCCTCCATCCAGATCGCCGGCGAGGAAGAGGAGATCCTCGAGAACTTTCGGGTGATCGAGGACGGGATCGCCATCGACGGCATCCAGACCGACGTCGCGGGTGTGCAGGCGGTCGCCGGTGCGCTGCAGGACGGGATGGACGCCGACCTGGTCCGCGCCGAGCTCATCGCGCTGCCGCTGGTGTTCCTGCTGCTGATCGTGGTGTTCGGTGGTGTCGTGGCCGCGTTCATGCCGGTCGCGGTGGGCGTGCTCACGATCCTCGGTTCGCTCGGGGCGCTGCACCTGCTGTCGCTGGTCACCCCGGTGAACTCCTTCGCCCAGAACGTGGTGACCCTGATCGGCCTCGGCCTGGCGATCGACTACGGCCTGTTCGTGGTGAGCCGGTTCCGGGAGGAGATGGCCGAGGGCTACCCACCGGACGCGGCGGTGCGCCGGGCGGTCGCCACCGCCGGACGGACCGTGGTGTTCTCGGCGGTCATGGTGGGCGTGACCCTGTCCGGGCTGCTCATCTTCCCGCAGGCCTTCCTCAAGTCCGTCGCCTACGGCGCGATCGCCGCCGTCATCCTCGCCGCCGCACTGTCGGTGACGCTCCTGCCGGCCGTGCTGATGCTGCTCGGCCACCGCATCGACATGCTCGGCATCAAGCGACTGCAGCGTCACCGCTCGCGCGAGCAGGTGGAGAACGGCCTGTTCGGTCGCGTCGCCGACTTCTCCATGAAGCGCCCGGTGGCTGTGGCCATCCCCGTCGTCGTGGTGCTGGTCGCGCTCATCATCCCGTTCTCCGGCGTGAAGTTCGGCGGCATCAACGAGACCTACCTCCCGCCGGACAACACCACCCGCGTCGCGCAGGAGCAGTACGACGAGAACTTCCCCGGCACCCGCACCGACCCGGTCAAGCTCGTGGTGATCGGCTCCGACGGGGCGACCCTGTCGCAGATCCGCTCGGCGGCCAACGAGGCGCCGGGTCTGACCGGTCCGTTCCAGTTCGCCCGCTCGGGCGAGCAGGACGCGCAGGGGCGCGACGTGGTGGTGTTGCAGACCGGCGTGATCGACCGGAACGACGCCGCCGAGACCGTCGAGTACCTGCAGTCCTTCCCGATCCCCGCGGACACCGAGGTGTACGTCGGCGGCAACCCGGCCATGGAGCGCGATTCGGTCGAGGCCCTGGTCGACGGTCTGCCGTGGTTCGTGCTGTACGTCCTACTGGCGACCACGCTCCTGATGTTCCTGGCGTTCGGGTCGCTGGTGCTGCCGATCAAGGCCGCGATCATGAACCTGCTCGGGCTCGGCGCCACTCTCGGCATCCTCACCTGGATCTTCGTCGACGGGCACCTGTCCGGGTTGCTCGGATTCACCGCCGGCCCGCTCACCTCGCCGGTCGTGGTGCTGCTCATGGCGATCATCTACGGGCTGTCCACGGACTACGAGGTGTTCCTGGTCTCGCGGATGGTCGAAGCACGCTCGCGCGGCGCCCGCACCACGGAGGCCATCCGCAGCGGTGTGGCCAACACCGGCCGGATCATCACCTCGGCCGCGCTCATCCTCATCGTGGTGACCGGCGCGTTCGCGTTCTCCGAGATCGTGATGATGAAGTACATCGCGTTCGGCATGATCGCCGCGCTCATCATCGACGCCACCGTAATCCGCATGCTGCTCGTGCCGGCGGTCATGCAGATGCTCGGCACCGACAACTGGTGGGCGCCCGGGTGGATGAAGCGCGTCCAGGAAAGGATCGGCCTCGGCGAGGCGGAGATCGACGACGAGCCCGAGCTGCTCACCGGCCGATCCGCCACCACCGGTGCCGCCGAGCCGGTCCCCGCCGCGGACTCCGCGAACGCTGCGGACTCCGCGGATTCCGAGGGCGCCGGACGGGCAGAGGGCGTCGGACGGACAGAGGTCGCCGGACCCGCCACCGCCGTGGCCGTGCTCGACCGCGAGCCCGGGGCCGAGCCGGAGCTCGAGCCGGAGGCGGAGTTCGAGCCGGAGCTCGAGCCGGAGGCGGAGTTCGAGCCGGTCCGTGACCCCGAGTACGGCGAGGAACCCGACATCACCGAGGACGGGAAGATCCCCGCCTCCGACCTGATCGCCCGTCTGATGCGGGAACGTCAGCAGGGGCGCGACGCGTGACGCTCGCCAGGGCCCGGCGGTGTGGGTCCTGGGCCGGGTCGGATCCTTTGGATATGGTGGATCGATGATGGGCACGCGGGGCGCCGAGGCGCGGCGTCGCATCCGGGTGGTCCTGGGCAATCCGTGGTTCAAGGCCATCGCGACCCTGACTGTCCTGGGCTTCATCCTCTACTGGCTCCGTGGCCAGATGCCGTTCTTCGCCGAGGGATTCGCGGCCGTCACCCGCCCGCACTGGGGTTGGGTCGCGGCCGCGCTGGTGTTCTCCTACCTGTCGATGTCGAGTTACGGCTCGGTACAGAAGCTGCTGCTGCAGTCCGCCGGTGTCAGGGTGGGCTACTGGGGCAGCGTCGGCCTGGTCTTCTCCGCCAACGCGTTCTCCACGAGCATCCCGGGCGGCCAGGTCTTCGGCACCACCCTGACGTACCGCAAGACCCGGCAGTGGGGAGCCACCCGCGTCGTCGCCTCGTGGCAACTCGTCATCTCCGGCGTGCTGTCGACCGTCGGCATCGTCCTGCTGGCGCTGCTCGGCTTCTTCCTGGTGGGGACGGTGTCCAACCCGTTCCTGCTGGCGCTTTCTGCCATGGGCCTGGTGGGGATCGTGGTGGTGGTCCAGTGGGCCGCCCGGAACCCCGACAGGATCGAGGGGGCGCTCCTGGCCCTCCTCGAGTGGATCAACGCGCGGCGTCGCAAACCCGCCGACCACGGTGCCGCCGCGGTGCGCAAGGTCGTCGAGCAGGCCGAGGCCGTCGAACTGACCAAGACGCAGTTGTCCAAGGCCTTCGCGTTCTCCCTCCTCAACTGGGTCGCCGACATCGGCTGCCTGTGGGCGGCGGCCAACGCGGTCGGTGCCCAGCACAGCATCGGCGGCCTGTGCATCGCTTACGTGACCGGCAAGATCGTGGCCAGCGCGCCCATCACGCCCGGCGGGCTGGGGACCGTGGAGTTCGCGCTCATCACGACCCTGACCGCGGGCGGGCTCGGTGCGCATCAGGCGTTCGCGACGGTGTTCGTCTACCGCATCGTCAGCTTCGTGCTGGTCGCCCTGGCCGGATGGGTGGTCTTCTTCCTCTTCTACCGGGGTGCCGTGGACCTCGACCCCGACGCCGACCCGGACGACGCCGACGACCCGGGGGAGAAGACCTCGTCGTCGTCCCCCTCTCCGTCCCCCGCGTCGGCGTATCCCGCCGCGTCGAAGCAGACCGTCGCGGCGGCCCCGCCGGCCGGGATTTCGGCGATGTGGCCGCTCAAGGGCACACCGTGGCGCCCCCACGTGCATCACGACTCGGGTCCCATCCCGCTGCTGCGCGTCCGTGAGGACGGGGTCGTGGACGAGGCCGGCGACGCGTCCTGCTCGGTCAGCGCGAGCGAGCGACGGGAGGGGAAGAGACGGTGAGTCGAGTGGCGGTGCCGGTGATGATCGCGCTCGACGCGGCGCTGGTGGTGGTGTTCTCCACCTTCGGCCGGGGCGCGCACTCCGAGGGGCTCGGCGTGACGCAGGTCTGGGGCACGGCGTGGCCGTTCCTCATCGGGCTGGCAGTGGGGTGGCTGATCCTGCTGGCGACCCGCCGCGCGCCCGCCGCCGTCGGGTCGGGCGTACTGCTGTGGCTGGCCACGCTGGTGGTGGGCATGGTGATCCGCGGTCTCGGCGACGGGCGTGTGCCGCACTGGAGCTTCATGGTGGTGGCGGGCGTCGTCACCGCCGTCCTCCTCATCGGATGGCGTGCGATCCGCGCCGCCGTGGTGCGGCGCCGCGAACCCGCACCGCGCTGACATCGCCGGAGGCCGGCGCGTTCCGGGTCAGCGCGTTCCGGGCGGCAACTGGGCCACGACCTCGCGGGGGACCTCGATGGTCTCCGGCAGCCGCACCCCGTCCGGGGTCGGCAGGTCGCGCGGGACGGGGATCGTGAACGGCTCGACGGGGACGGGCACCTCCGGCGGGATCCCGGCGGGCGCCTCGACGATTTCACGATCCGCCACGAGCTCGGGGGCGGGTGCGGGAGACGGCGCCTGTGCGGGTTCCAGTGTGGCTTCGGGCGCGGGTGCGGGGGCCGGGGCCGGGGCCGGGGCGGGCTCGACGTGGCCGAGCCAGGCGTGGAGGTCGTCGCGGGTGCCGGCGAAGACGTTGAGGTCCACTGCATCGGTGAAGCCGGGCACCTCACCGGTCTCGGAGCGCTGCCAGAACAGCCATTCGTTCCAGCCGCCGATCACGGGCAGCGTGGGCTCGGAGACCCCGTACTCGGCGAGCCACAGCGGGAACTCGGCGAAGCGGTGGGTGTTGGCCATCCGATCGATCCAGAAGTAGCGGTAGGTGTAGAGGATCGGCGCGCGGCCGGTGCGGTGGGCGAGAGTGTCGAGGAAGACCTGCGTCCAGTCGGCCAGCTCGGCGGGGTCGAGGCCCTCGTCCTTCTCCAGATCGAGCACCGGCGGGAGCTGCGGGCCGCCGACGGACTGCAGTCGGTCGGCGAACGCGTGGGCCTGCTGCGCGGGGTCCATGGCGGGGCGCGCCATGTGATAGCTGCCGACGAGCATGCCGGCGGCGCGCGCATCCGCGACGTCGGACTCGTAGTAGCGGTTGGCGGGTCCGGTGCCCTCGGTGGCCTTGATGAAGGCGAAGGACTGACCGGACGCGGCGGCCGCGTGCCAGTCGACGCCGGCACCGTGCGGATGCTGCCAGCTCGCGGCGTCGACCCCCTGCGCGAGGCCGTGGTAGGCGGGCGCCAGGGGGACGCCGGCGTCGGCGCGCGGGGAGATGACGACGACGAGGAGGCCGAGAGAAAGGGCTGCTGCAGAGGCCACGGCGACGAGAAGGCGGGGAAGGGGGGCGCGTCGGGCCGACGGTCCGGCAGATGTCATGGGCTGAGTATGTTGCAACCCCTTCAGTCACACAAGCAACTCACGCAACATTTCTCACATCTGTCCAGTTCCGGCCCGGGCAGCGGTCGCGGTGAGGCGCCGGAGGGTGGCCGGAGAGCGACCGGAGAGTGGCCAAGATCACGGGTTGATCACAACCTGTAACACGCTGCCCCACGCGTTCGATGACCTGCTTTCCTCACCTACGATTAAGGCAATCCCACCGACCAGTCGGGAGTGCCCCTCAATGAACAATGCGATCGACCTGACCACCCCGCGTTACCGCCAGGACCTCGTGACCGAGGTCGATGGCCCGGGCGACGACCCCTTCCTGGAGGTGTCGGTCGCCGAGACCGTGATGCTGGACGAGCACGGGGCGGGGCGGGGGGTTCCGGAGTTGCGGCTGCAGACCGGGGCGGAGGGCATCACGCTCACCGATCGTGACCAGATCCTGCAGCTCCAGGCGATCATCAACCGCGCGGTGAACCAGTGGCGCGAGTCCGCCTCGCACCTGATCTGAGCTCTCCTCGAGCGACTCGACGCGCTGCGCCCTGAGGTCGGGGCGGTCGGATGTGGGTGACCGGTCAGTCGACCCGGATCCCCGCCTCGCCGATCAGCGCCAGGCCCACGCCCAGCACCTGGTCGGGCGAGATGAGGGCGCCCCGCAGTGCCGACGCCCCGCGTAGGTCCTCCAGGTCGGCGCCGCGCAGGTCCACGGCCGAGAGGGTGGCCCGGTCGAACGCGGCCCCACGCAGGTCGGTGCCCTCGGTGGTCAGATCGGCGATGCGCGCCTCGAGCAGGTCGGCCTGCCGGCACCGTGTCGAGGCGAGGCGGACCCGCTGCAGTCGGGCCATCCGTAGGTTGATCATGTCCGCGTGGCAGTCCTCGAATGTCACGTCGGTCAGTCGTGCGTCGGACAGCACGATCCCGGTCAGTCGGCAGCCCGCGAACCTCACGCGGGTGAGCGAGGCGCCGTCGGCCACCAGTCCCGACAGGTCGCAGCCGCTGATCACGACATCGGTCAGCCTCAGGCCGTCCGCGCGGGCGCCGCTCAACCGGAGGTTCTCGAGTGCGGATTCCCGGATCTCCATCCCGCCGATCTGCGCCGCGCCCTCCTCCGGGTCGGGCGCGTGTTCGGCGGCGGCCAGGACCCCGTCCCACAGGCCGTCCGTCTCGAGTTCGGTGCGCGGCGGCTCGAGCTGCTCCCGTCTCGGGATGACGGGGGCGGCGGGTGGACGAGGTGAGTTCGAGCGGCGACGCAGCGGTGGGGGCACGTCCGTCAGCGTAGAGGGGGGGCGCGTTCAGGGGAGGTCGCAGAGTCGCCGGAACTGGTCCCACTGGGCCTCGAGCGCTGCCGGGGAGACGGTCGGCTGCACTGCGATGCCCGACAGTCGACTCGCCACCGCGGACAGTGCGTTGTCGGTGACCCCGTCGGAAAGGCGGCGGACCTCGGCGGAGACGGCCTCGCGATCGGTGCCGGCGCCGTGGACGAGGCGATGGACGGGTTCGGTCAGTGTCCCGCAGCCCGGGGTGGCCTCCGGACCGGGCGTCGGGGGCGGCGTCGTCGCGGTGGGGGCCGCGGCTCCCGGGGATGAGGTGGCCGTCGCGATGGTCGAGGTGGCCGTGGCCGGGACGGCGGGGTCCGCGGTCCCGGGGGTCTGGTCTCCGACGCTGACCTGGCCGCACCCGGACACCGCCAGCGCGAGGGACGCGGCCGCCGCGACGACGGTGCCGGCCGCTGCTCTACCGGGGATCATGGGCCGACACTAGCGGCATCTGGGATTCCGCGGGGCGCGGGCGTACTCTGGTCCGCGAGGTAGACCGATCGGTCTATCGGAGTGCGTGAGGAGCGAGAACTGTGAGTCTGCGAGAAGCGTTCGTCTTCCCCGAGATCGTCAACGACTACGCCGCGCGGTGCACCGCCGCCCTCGTGGTGACGCTCGCGGTGATCACCCTCCTCGCTCCCGAGCCCGCCCGGACATGGCTGGCGGGAGCGCTGGTGGTGGGTTTCGTGCTCCGGGTTGCCGGCGGCCCGCGGTACTCGCCGTTCGGTCGCCTGTCGGTTCACGTGCTCGCGCCGCGGGTCAGCGACGAGCCCAAGATGGTCGCCGGCGCGCCCAAGCGATTCGCCCAGACGATCGGCCTGGTGATGTCCTCGATTGCATTCGGACTGTTCCTCGCCGGGTTCGCGGTGGCGGGCAACGTCGTGCTCGGTGTGCTGGTCGCCGCCGCGCTCGCCGAGGCCGCGCTCGGCTTCTGCCTGGGCTGCTGGGTGTACGGGCAGCTCCAGCGGGTCGGCATCGTCTCGGAGGACGCGTGCGTGGAGTGCGCGGACATCTGGGCGCGGCGCGGGATGACGGCCCGCAATTAAGGGGCGGCCCGGGAGGACCTCCCGGCTACGCGCCCGCGATGGTCCATTCACGCAGCCCAACCCCTCGATGAGTGTGCAATCGGGCAGCGTAGGCCAGTGAGGACGTGCAGCCGGGGCCGCTTGTGGTGGCGGTGTGAGCGGTCTTCATCGCGGACGACCTGTCGTGGTGCCGCGATAGTGTGGATCCATGAGTACTCCCGCTGACGGCAACGCCTCCGACCGGCCCGACGACCCGTTCGGCGGTCGGGCGAACGAGCAGTGGCCCGGTCACGACGGTGGTCAGCAGTACGGGAGCCCGCAGTACGGAACCCCGCCGTACGGGAGCCCGCAGGGCGGCGGTCAGTTCGACCCGGGTCAGTACGGCGCGCAGCCCTTCTACGGCGCCGAGTACGCCTACGGGGCGCAGCAGCCGTACGGGATGCAGTCCTACGGTCAGTTCCCGCCGGCGGCCCGCAAGGACCCGGCGCTGATGCTGGTGGCGTCCCTCCTCGTGCCCGGCCTGGGGACGATGCTGGTCGGCCGGGCCGGTAGGGGTGTGGGCATCCTCGCCGGCTACCTCGTGGGTGCTCTGCTCTCGGTCATCCTCATCGGACTGCCCATCATGTTCGGGTTCTGGATCTGGGGGATGGTCGACGCCTATCAGGGCGCCAAGGATCACAATGCCCGCCACGGCCTGCCCTGACCCGCGTCCGGCAGCCGCGCGCGGCATCCACGACCACCGGCCCGCCTCACCGGTTCGGCGCATCCCGTCGGCCCGCCTCGTCGTCGTCACGGAGGTGGCGACCTCCGACGTCGTGCCGACCGCCCACCCCGCGACCACTTACGTAACCTGGTCACATGACAGCGACCGAGATCCCCACCACCGACGCGCCCCGTCCCTCGGGCCTCGACCTGCAGTACGTCGATCTGGACGTCCGGCCCCAGGACGACCTCTACCAGCACGTCAACGGCACCTGGATCCGTGAGCACGTGATCCCCGCCGACCGGCCGATCGACGGTGCGTTCCTCGCCCTGCGCGACCTGTCCGAGGAGCGGGTGCGCGACATCATCACCGACGCCCCGGTCGACTCGCAGATCGGCGCCTTCTACGCCTCCTTCATGGACACCGGCGCCGTCGAGGCCGCCGGCGTGGCCGCGCTCGCGCCCGATCTGGCCGAGATCGACGGTGCGACCGACGCCGACTCGCTCGCGCTGGCCATGGCGCGCCTGGAGAAGGTGGGCGTCGGCGGCCTGATCGGCGCCTACGTCAACAACGACGCCAAGAACTCGAGCGAGTACATCCTCTACCTGGTGCAGTACGGCATCGGGCTGCCGGACGAGTCCTTCTATCGTGAGGACCAGTACGCCGAGATGCGCGAGCAGTACACCGACCACATCGCCCGGATGCTCGACCTCGCCGGGCTGGTCGACGACGTGGACGGGGAGACCGGGGCCCGCCGGACCGCCGAGCGGATCGTCGCGCTGGAGACCCGCATCGCCGCCGCCCACTGGGACGTGGTGGCCCGTCGCGACGCGGACAAGACCTACAACCCCGTCACCTGGGACGAGTTGCCGCAGCAGGCCCCCGGCTTCCCCTGGCATGAGTGGGCCCGCGAGCTCGGCGGCACCGAGGAGACGTTCGGCCGGCTCGTCGCGATGCAGCCCGACTTCCTCACCGCCGTGGCCGACCTGTGGGCCTCCGAGCCGCTGGAGACCTGGAAGCAGTGGCTGCGCTGGCGGACGGTCTCCGCGCGCGCGCCGTTCCTGACCTCGGACCTGGTGGACGAGAACTTCCGCTTCTACGGCACCGTCATGTCCGGCACCGAGGAGAACAAGGCCCGCTGGAAGCGTGGTGTCGGTGCGGTCGAGGCCGCCCTCGGCGAGGAGGTCGGCAAGGAGTACGTGGCCCGGCACTTCCCGCCCGGCCACAAGGCGCGCATGGTCGAGCTGGTGGAGAACCTCACCGAGGCCTACCGCTACTCCATCAGCCGTCTGCCGTGGATGACCCCGGCCACCCGCGAGCGGGCGCTGGCCAAGCTCGAGGCGTTCGTGCCCAAGATCGGCTACCCCGACAAGTGGCGCGACTACTCGGCGCTCGAGGTCCGCGCCGACGACCTGCTCGGCAACGTGCGCCGCTCCGCCGAGTTCGAGCACCACTACGAGCTGGGCAAGCTCGGCGGCCCGGTCGACCGCGGTGAGTGGCACATGACGCCGCAGACGGTCAACGCCTACTACAACCCGGTGATGAACGAGATCGTCTTCCCGGCCGCCATCCTGCAGCCGCCGTTCTTCGACGCCGACGCCGACGACGCCGCCAACTACGGGGCGATCGGTGCCGTGATCGGGCACGAGATCGGTCACGGGTTCGACGACCAGGGAGCGAAGTACGACGGCGACGGCAACCTGGTCGACTGGTGGACCGACGACGATCGCGAGGCGTTCGGAACCCGCGTGGAGGCGCTGATCGCCCAGTACGAAGGCCTCACCCCCGACGGCCTGGACGCCACGAAGGACCACGTCAACGGGGCCTTCACGGTGGGGGAGAACATCGGCGACCTGGGCGGTCTCACCATCGCGCTGCTGGCCTACCGGCTGGCACAGGGTTCGAACGAGCAGGGTTCGAACGAGCAGAGCACCGACGGCGAACCCGCCGAGGGCACCGAGGTGGGCCCGGAGATCGACGGGATGACCGGCATCCAGCGGCTCATCATCTCGTGGGCGATCGTGTGGCGGACCAAGACCCGCGCCGAGGAGGCCGCCCGCCGGCTCGCCGTGGACCCGCACTCCCCGCCGGAGTTCCGCTGCAACCAGGTGGTCCGCAACCTCGACGATTTCCACGCCGCCTTCGACGTGACCGAGGGCGACGGACTGTGGCTCGCCCCCGAGGAGCGCGTCAGCATCTGGTGAGGGTGCTCAGGCGCCGGTGAGTCGGCGGTGGTCGAGGTCGAACTCCCGCCGCGCGACCCTCTCGACGGCCCCCGAGGCGATGAGGTCGTGTAGTCGACGGCTCAGCGTCTCGGGGGTCGTCCCCAGATGCGTGGCCAGGTCGGACTGGGACAGTGGCAGTCGCACCCGGATCCGCCCGTCCTGGCGGGGCGACCCGGGTAACGACACGAGGTAGGCGGACAGTCGCGTGAGCACGTCCTCCGAGGTGATCGACGCCAGGTGCTGTTCGCTCTCGACCACCTTCCACGCCAGTTCGCGGGTGATCGAGTCGTTGAGCACCGGGCACGCGGCGGCCGCTGACCGGAGCGCTCCGTGCGAGACGCTGGTCAGCGTGGTGGCCTCCGCGGCGACGACGGTGTGACGGGCAGGGCAGCCCAGTGCGAACTCCACCAGGCCGAGATGGCTCCCGGGGCCGAGGACCCGGACGTGACGCTGGTGCCCGGACCGGTCCTCCCTGACGACATGGAGGGCCCCGGCCGTGATCACCACCAGGCGGCCCACCGGTTCCCCGGTCACCTGCACCACCGCGCCTGGCCTCGCCGTACTCGTCCGCGACGAGGCGGCCAGGGCGGCCCCGCACCGGGGTGGCAGCGAGGCGAACAGGACCGAGCCCGCGAACAGCGCGGACCCGGTGACTCCGGAATCGTCCCCGTGCGCGGTCATGTCACCAGTGTGGCCCTGTGGGGCGCCCACGTGTGCATTTCCTCACACCGAGTTGACCTAGATCAATGCGGTTCCGAGGCTTCCGGCCTAGTTTCGGATGAACGAACGACAGGGGAGCGATATGTCGGAGACTCTTGTACCGCCCACGCGCCCGACGCGTGAGCTCGACCACCCGCCGGGTGAACCCA
>NZ_LSSV01000033.1:0-55708 GCF_001658045.1 Dietzia sp. 111N12-1
CCGGGGTGTGCAGTCCGATCCCGCTATGGCGGTGCTGGTGGTTGTACCAGTGGATGAACTGGTTCATCCAGGCCCGTGCCGCACCGATGCTGGCGAACCGTTCGGGGTAGTCCGGCGTGTACTTCATCGTCTTGAATTGGGACTCGCTGTAGGGGTTGTCGTTGCTGGTGCGCGGCCGATTGTGGGATAGGGTGATGTCCAGATCGCACAGGAGTGAGGCCAACGGCTTCGAGGTCATCGCCGCGCCCCCGTCGGCGTGGAGATACCCCGGTGCACGACCCTGCTCAGCGATGGCGGCGGCGACCAGGTCGGCCGCCAGTTTGCCGTCTTCGACGGTCTCGATACGCCAGCCCACGACGTAGCGGGAGTAGATGTCGATGACGACGTAGGCGTGGAACCAGATGCCCTTGGCCGGGCCCCGCATTTTCGTGATATCCCACGACCACACGTCATTTGCGCCGGTTGCGACCAGTTCGGGAATCGCCCGTGGCGGATGGGTGGCCTGCCGGCGACGCTCACCGTTCATCGCCTCCGCCGCCAGAATCCGGTGCATCGTGCGCTGCGAGCAGTAGTACCGGCCGGCGTCGAGCTCGCGGGCCCACACCTGGGCCACGGACAGATCAGCGTAGGCCTCGCTGGTGAGCACCCCGAGGATCGCGGCGCGCTCGGCGGCGGTGAGCTCGGCAGGGTGCCGGGCTTTGGGGTGCGGCCCGTAGGGGCGCGGCGTCGGGTTCGCCTGCCGGTGGTGCGTGGCTCTCGACCTGCCGACCAGCGCGCATGCCCGCACCACACCCAGCAGCGCGGTCAACTGCTGCGCGGTCTCGGCTTGCCAGGTACGCTAGGAAGCCCGGCTCACTCCTTGTTTTTCTTGGAGAGCGCTTCCAAGAACGCGACACCTTTTCCCATGACCTCCAACGCGGCGTGACGGTCGGCGATGACCTTGTCTTTCCGGACGGCGTCTGACTCGAGCTTGCTGATCTGCTTTTCCAGCTCGGCGATACGCGCCTGCTCCGGGAACTGACCCGCCCGAGGCTTGTTCTTGGACACGGTGCCCAGTGTTCCGGCTTCGATCTGGGCCCGCCACTGCTTGACGCTGGAATCGTAAAGACCCTCCCGGCGCAGCACCCGGCCCTTCTCACCCGCCGGGGCCTGGTCGTACTCGGCGACGATGCGCCGCTTGTACTCCGCTGAGAACGTCCGCCGAGCCGGCCGACCGGTCCGCGGGGGCTCAAACGTCTCCTGTGTCGAAGTCGTCGGCTGCGAGGCCTCCATGGCCGCGCCAGTGGTCGCAGTAATCGTCGTGCTGGGTTCTCCCTCTACTCGCGCCCCAGCCTCTCAACCAGCCAGCCCGGGTGTCTCACCTCAGTCTGGCGGAAAGGGCCTC
The DNA here is from genome assembly GCF_001658045.1 of Dietzia sp. 111N12-1. Classification (NCBI taxonomy): domain Bacteria; kingdom Bacillati; phylum Actinomycetota; class Actinomycetes; order Mycobacteriales; family Dietziaceae; genus Dietzia; species Dietzia sp. 111N12-1. Next base: position 1,385 of record NZ_LSSV01000033.1, read on the forward strand.
GTCAACTGGCGTCGCGGATCTTTGGGCTGATTTGGCCGGTTCCGCGCTACCCGGCGGCACCTTGCCGGTCAGGGCACTGGCGGACTTCGTCGTCGTCCGGTTTTCTCGCTCGAACTACGGCGCACGGGCCGGACCCCGGTGGGGAGTCCGGCCCGTCGGCGCCGCCCGTGCCCTCCGCACAACCGCGGCAGCGGTTCGTCTACTACAGGTCGTTAGCGACGATCGCGTCCATGTTCGGCTCGGCGAGCGCGGTGATGGTGACGAAGGGGTTGACGCCCACGTTGCCCGGGACAAGGGAGCCGTCGACCACGTAGAGGCCGGGGTATTCGTGGAGGCGCCCGTGGTTGTCGGTGGCCTTGCCGAGTAGGCAGCCGCCCAGGGGGTGGTAGGTGAAGTCGTCGCCCCAGGTCTTGTACACGCCGAACAGGTCGGTGCGGTAGACGGTGCCTTCTTTCTTGTTGATCTTGTCGAAGACCCTCTTGGCCATGGCGATGCCCGGCTGGTTCTGGGACGCGCTCCAGGTCAGGTCGACCTTGCCGGTGGCGGAGTTGAACTGGAAGCGGGCCCGCTCGGGGTTGTTGGCGATCGCCAGGTAGAGGCTCACGTAGGTCTCGAGCCCGGCCGGTAGGGGAGCGATTTCGGCGAAGATCGATGCGGTGGGGTCGGCCCAGTTGTCGATCCCGAGGGTGGGGATGGTCGACTGCTTGGAGCCGGTGGCGTCCCACATGTGGTTCGCGCGCCCGACCATGATGTTGCCGTTGTTGCCCCAGCCCTCGCCGACCTGGTTGGACAGGTTGGGCAGGAGGCCCTGCGCCTTCATCGACACGAGCAGCTTGCTGGTCCCGATGCTGCCGGCGGCGAAGAACACCTTGTCGGCTGTGACGTTCTTGGTGGCGATCACCGCGCCCTGCTCGTCGATCTGCTCGATCGTCACGCTGTAGCCGCCCCCGGTGGCCGGGGTGACGGCCGTGACCCGGTGCAGCGGCGAGATGGTGAGCCGGCCGGTGGCGGCGGCCTGGGCGAGGTAGGTCTTGTCCAGCGATTTCTTGCCGGCGTTGTTGCCGTAGATCACCTCGCCGCCCAGGGCGGAGGCCGGCGCCGTGCCCGCGGCCTCGCGCTTCATGTGGTCGAAGTCGTAGACGTTGGGCACGAAGGTCGTGGCGAACCCGGAGCGGTGCGCGGTCTTCCGGCCCACGCGGGCGAACTGGTACCAGGGGGTCGACTCGAACCACGCCTGGTCGACGTGGTTCACGCCAAGGGCGGCGTTCGCGCGCGGGAAGTAGGTGGCGTACATCTGCGCCGAGTCGACGTTCGGGAGGATGTGCTCGAAGTGGCTGCGCTTGGGCGTGACGGCCATGCCGCCGTTGACCAGGGAGCTGCCGCCCACGCCGCGGCCCTGGTAGACCTTGACCCCCGAGAACTTCTCGGCATCGAGGATCCCGACGTAGCGCTCCACCTTCGTGTCGATCCCGAAGCCCATGAAGTTGCTGACCGGCTGGCTGGTGGTGTCCGCGAGCCAGGTGGAGCGCTTGTCCGGATTGAGCATCCCCGAGAAGATCTTGCCGTCCGGGCCCGGCGTGTCCCAGCTGCGGCCCATCTCCACGATGTGGGTCGCGATCCCCGCCTGCGTCAGGCGCAGCGCCGGTAGCGGCGGGGCGGTTCAAGTGGCGGCGGGCCCTCGTCGTCGTCGCCGATTCTCAGAGCACACCGGGGGAGCGCCCCAGCTTCGAACCCCGGAAGGAGCCTCGGTCCATGAATGCTTGAGGCGCCTGGAGCGCAGGTCGTAGCGTGGTGCCATGGCTAGGATCACCGCGCGGCGTGTGGTCGTCGCACTCGACTGCCCCGATGCTCGAGAGCTCGCCGAGTTCTACGCCTCGGTGCTCGGCTGGCGGATTCGTGCCGATGCCGAGTACTCGGATTGGGTCGATGTCCTGCCGGCGGAGAGCGAGCCGGACGCGATCGCGCTCGCGTGCCAGACCGTCCCCGACTTCCGTGCGCCGACCTGGCCCGAGGGGCCGGTCCCCACGCAGGTGCATCTCGACTTCTACGTGGAGTCCATCGCCGACTCCGAGCCGGCCGTCCTCGCCGCTGGCGCCCGCCGACACGAGCACCAGCCCAGCCCCGACGGGCGGTTCGTGGTGTACCTCGACCCGGTGGGGCACCCGTTCTGCCTTTGTGGGGAGTGACGGAGCGGGGATCGGTACCACTTCGACGGGTGGTCCGGTCCATTCCAGCGTGTCCAACAAAGCGGGTGCCAGACCGGCGCCAGTGAGTGTCGTACCGATAGTGCATTCTTATCGTCAGGCTGCGGGCGAACCCCGCTCACATTGGAGTAGTCAATGACACACGAGATCGAGTTGATCAACGACGGGGACGGCGTCGCCGTGATCGGCGACAGCACCGCGGTGGAACAGTTCCTGGCTTCGCAAGGCCTTCCATCGAAGGAGTTGGATCTGAAGCGGATCAGTTCCACGCTCAATACGGCAGCTGGCGTCGCCCAAGCAGGGGCGGAGATCTCTGCCGAATCGGGTCGTTGGGTCAAGCTCACCAAGGAGTCGGCAGCGGCGTTCAACACGAGCCGGAAAATGACGGGCTCCAGCGGAAAGGTGAGCCGCGCGATCCTCACCGAGGACAACGGGAAGATCAAGGGCATCCTCGAGATCGTGAACGGCCCCGGGCAGACACTCGCCAATCCTGCGATGCTGGCCGGCGCCGCCGGAGTCATGGCGCAGATGGCCATGCAGCAGACGATGGACGAGATCACCGACTACCTCGCCGTCATCGACGCCAAGGTTGACGACGTACTGCGGGCCCAGAAGGACGCCGTGATCGCGGACATGATCGGCGTCGACTTTGTGCTCGACGAAGCGATGACCATCCGCGACTCGGTTGGACGAGTCTCCGAGATCACCTGGTCCAAGGTGCAGTCGACGAGCCTCGCCATCGGGCGGACGCAGGCCTACGCGCTCAAGCAGTTGTCCGGCATCGCCGAGAAGTTGGAGAGCCAGGACAAGGTGAATGACCTGGCGGATGTGTCGAAGCAGGCGGAGCGGACAGTCCAGGAATGGCTGGCCGTGCTTGCACACTGCTTCCGTCTTCAGGACGGGATCGCCGTGCTGGAACTTGACCGAGTTCTTGACGCGTCGCCCGGTGAACTCGACGACCATCGTGAGGGACTTCAGCTGGCCAGACAGCGGCGGCTCGACCAGCTCGCGACCGGCACCGCCTCACTCCTCCAGCGCATGGATGCAGCCGCTGGTCTGGCCGACGCCAAGCTGTTGCTCAACCCGATGGCCGCACCCCGGGTGTTGAGCGCGCGTAACAAGGTCCACAACGACGTCATCGACTTCCAGCAGCTTCTCGGCATCGACGGCGACCAAGCAGATCTCGAAGGCCGGCGCTGGCGTGATGCCGCCCTCGAAGCGCGAGACAAGGTTGTCGCTTCCGGGAGTGAAGGCCTCGGCAGCGCAGTGCAGGCAGGCAGCAACACGATTGAGTCTGCGCGGCTGGCCACCGGCAAGGCCGCGGAGGGGCTCAGCAAGCGACTGCTTCGGAAGCGCACCGACGATGAGGCGGTCGAGGACGAGACCGCGTCCTCCGAGGACACAGCGGCAGAATCACCGCGGTCTCTCAACTCGCGAGCGTCAAAGTTTCTGCCCCGTCGATCCCACAAGAACGGACCGGAGGGCGAATAGCGAGGCGGGCGCCGCCCTACCGTCCCATCTAACTCGGGAGCTCAAGCGGTTGCGCACAACCCAGTACTTGCGAGCCGATCAGGGGCGACGGCGATCCTCGTCGTCGTCCCACCATTGAGCCCGACGGGAATGTGCTGTCGCCGCGTCAGCTCTGCGCGCCGATCTCAACTTTGAGCGCACCGGGCGCTCGGCTGCGAGACCGTCACGACTTCCGCGCGCCGACATGGCCCGACGGCTCGGTTCCCATGCAAGTGCACCTCGACTTCTACGTGAGCTCGATCGCCGACTCCGAGCCGGCCGTCCTCGCCGCCGGCGCCCGCCGACACGATCACCAGCCCAGCCCCGACGGGCGGTTTGTGGTGTACCTGGACCCGGTGGGGCATCCGTTCTGTCTGTGCGAGGAGTGACGGAGCGGGGCGCGGAGCGCGTTTCGGGTGGGTAACCTCGCGGCCATGACCGACTTCGTCCTCCTCCCCGGCCTCCACGGTGACGCACAGACGTGGGCGCCGGTCATGCGCGCGCTGCCGGACGGCGTCCACGCCACGCCGCTGGATCTTCCGGCCGTGGCCGACCTCGATGCACTCGTCGACGAGGTGGCGGGCCGGGTTGCGCCCGGCAGCGTCGTCGTGGGGCATTCGCTCGGCGGCGTGGTGGCGATGCATCTCGCCGAGCGGCACCCGTCGCTACTGGCCGGGCTCGTCCTGGTCACCGCCCCGGTGGGTGCCGAAGATCCGGAGTCGGCGAAGGCGCGGGCGGACCGCGCCGCGGGACTGAGCCCGGAGGCGTACGAGGAGATTGCGCTCGACGGTATGGAGGCGGTGTACTACGGCGACCGCGGCCACGACCCCGAGGTGAGGGCCGAGCGGCTGCGCGCGGCGCGGGTGTACGGGCCGGAGAGGTTCGCCGCCCATTCGGTGGCGATCGGCGCCCGGCCGGATCGCAGCGAGTTTCCCGCGCAGGCTGGTGTCCCGGTGCTGATCGTGGGGGCGTCGGACGACCAGGTGGTGTCCACCGAGGAGCAGCGGCGGTGGGCTGAGGCGAATGGGGCCGGGGATGGTCGCGTCACCTACGTCGAGATCCCGGAGACCGGACACATGCTGCCGGTGGAGGCCCCGGACGAGCTGGCCGGCGCGATCGTCGACTGGCTCCGCGGGCTCACCGGCTGACCCGGCCGGTTCCGCGCCACCCGGCAGCCGCGGGTCGGGCGGGTGGAGGTGGGCCTCGTCGTCGTCATCGTCGTCGTCGCGATCTTCCACCCGCACCACGTCGCCCAGTGGCATGCCCGCCTGGCAGTCTCCGGTGACTGGGCGCGCGGCGCCGCCACTGGCCGCTCGCGCGCGTACCGTCGATTCATGACCGAGCAGCAGCCCTACGAGGTGCTCGAGCATCACCCGGAGTTCGAGCTGCGGCGGTACCCCTCCCACGCCGCGGCGGAGGTGTCCGTTCGCGGGTCCTTCAGCAGTGCCGGCAACCAGGCGTTCAGGGCTCTCTTCAGGTACATCACCGGTCACAATAAGTCCGCCGGGTCCATCGCCATGACGGCACCGGTCGTCCAGGAGGCCTCCGGCTCCGAGAAGGTCGCCATGACCGCGCCCGTGGTCCAGACCGAGGCCGACGGCGGGAGCACGTGGTCGCCTTTGTCCTGCCCGCCTCGCTCACCGCCGCGACCGCGCCGGTGCCCACCGATCCTCGGGTGCGGGTCAAGCAGGTGCCCGACCGTGTCGCCGCAGCAGTGCGCTACTCGGGACGGTGGAGCGAGTCGGCCTATCGACGCCACCTGGCCGACCTCGAGGCCGCGATCGCCCGGGCCGGGCTGGTCGCCACCGGGCCGCCCAGGTACGCCCGGTTCGACCCGCCGTTCACGCCGTGGTTCCTGCGGCGCAACGAGGTCGTGCAGGACGTGGTGTGGCCCGAAGGCGGCTGACTCGCGTCGCGCTGGCGGTGTTCGGCAAATTGTCCGCTTCCGTTGGCTGCGGAACGGCGCTATTATCCGAACATGATAAACGGCAAGACGATAGATTCGAGACCCCCTTCGGAGGCGGAACTCGTCGATGCCGCGTCCCAGGCACTTCGCGAGAGACTCCCGCCGGAGTGGAAGATCGATACCAGGCAGGGCGCTACATCGTCGACATCTGGCGGCGCAGAATCTCTGATGATCGCCGAGGCTCCCGATGGGAGTGCCGCAACATTCTGTGTCACCGTCAAGAGCGCCGTCGTAGCTCGCGACATACCTGCGCTTCGGAAGAGGTGCGGCGACACTATGGCCCAGGTGCCGGACAGTGGGTGCCTGGTCTTGACTCGCTATCTCGCGCCCGCCGACCGTGCGCGGCTCGACGCGGCTGGCATTTCATATATTGATGCGACCGGCAATATGAGGGTTTCATCCCCCGTTCCCGCACTCTTCGTCTCGGATCGTGGTGCCGAAAGAGATCCCTGGCGGGGGCCAGGGCGCCCGAGGGGCACCCTCAAGGGAGAACCCGCAGCGAAGGTAGTCAGAGCGCTACTCGATCTTCCCGGGCCATGGCGTGTGCGGGAACTCGCCGACGTCGCCAATGCCTCGGTGGGGTCGGTATACCGTGTGATGCAGTTTCTCGAAGATCAGGAACTTGCGCAGCGGCTGCCTGACCGGCGATTCCTGGTGTCCGACTGGGCAGCTCTTCTGCGCAGATGGAGCGACGACTATCAGTTACTCCGGTCCAATGCCGTGTCCCATTGGATCGCTCCCCGGGGCCTGTCGGACCTTCTCGATACGGTGCGCGAGGAAGAGGACGTCGACTACGCGCTGACCGGGTCCGTCGCAGCAGCAGCGTGGGCTGCCTACGCGCCAGCCAGGTCGGCGATGGTGTACGTCCGAAACGTCGAACGTGCAGCGGCGAACTGGGGCTTGCGCGCGACCGAAGCGGGAGCGAACGTGCTGCTGATCGAACCCACTTACCCCGTCGTCATGGAACGCGCCATGACCGCGTTGGAAGGGCTCACGGTCGCCCGCCCGGCCCAGGTGGCTGTGGACCTCATGACCGGGCCGGGCCGGGCACCCGCAGAGGCGAACGAGTTGATCGAATGGATGAGGGCACATGAACAGTCCTGGAGGGGGTAGTGGCGATCTGCTCGTCAGTGCCCGGTCTGCGCTTCTGGACGCGGCCGAGGCGTTGTCCGAGCAGGCCGCAGTCGACGGGCTGATTGCGAGACCGGCATGGAGGGCCGCCCGTCATGACCTCGACACGCTTTGGGGCTGTCAAGTTGCTTGACACGGTGGTACGTTTTCAGTGCGACCCCAATCGACGAAAGAGCCCCTGGGCTTCGGGAATGATCCCTAGTTGGTTGGGGTTTCGTGCGTCAGTAGTAGTGCTCGGTGCCGTACCCGAAGTAGTCACTCTCGATCCTGATCTTGCTCCGGATCAGTCTGTGAGCCCGGTCGTCGCCGGTCTCCCACTTCCGTGTGACCGCCCAGGTGCAGTAGTCCGCAGCCTGGAGACCGAAGTCGGACTCATCCCGCCAGAATGCCAATACTCGCTTGGCGCGGAAGGGCAGACACTGGGCCATGACATCGTCCACGGCGCCCCTGAACGCAGCCCGGGTCTTCCTGGTTCCCATCTGAGCGGCGACGACCTGGATGGAATCGCCCTGGTGGAACAACTGAGGGGCGGCCCGACTGAGATGAAAAAACCAGGCGTACTGGTAGAACTTCGGTTCGGTTGGGCGGATCGAGGGCTGGGCCTTGGACTTCTCCAACAGAGTGATGTCGAACCGGAACTCAAGTTCCACCAAGGCGTCGAACACCGCGTCTCGCACGACCTGGGCGTCCGGAGAGGCGTGAAAACACGAATCCAAACCCTGGGCCTTCCAGGCCAGTTCGTCCCGGAGCCGCATGAGGCGCGTCCGGAGCGCCCACACCTGTTCTTCGTCGGCGCACAGCGTGCCAACCGCGAAGTACCTGGATGCCTTCCCATTGCGGAGGAACTGGAGGTCGCCACTCTCATCTGCGAACAGATACTTGATCGCCACGAAGGGGCCTTTCTCTCGACTGCCACCTATGGAAGCACATCGAGAGGACACTCCTCGGGCGGGAAACTCACTAAGCGCCATTACCCGCAGATGACATAAAGGCAGGTCAGCGCGAATATTCAGCTGTTAATCCACAGGCACTCCCCAGCAAGTCACAGCCTTGTAGGCCCCTGTGACGAGTTGAGGGCGCGGTGGGTGAATAGCGTGGACCAGCTCTACGTCGCGCCGCACGAGTTGGTCTATGCCGGTCGGTTCGAATGGCGGGAAGTGGCGGTCCGCTCTCGGCGGTCGTGGGCCTTGTCGTCGTCGCCCTCAAGACCGCAGTCCACGTCGGACAGCGAGCGTTAAGACGGAGCGGGTCCGGTGAGCCACGAGGTGATCACGTTATTTGTCAGCTCGGGGATCGGGCCCTCGCCGGTGGAGCCGTCGCCCCACCGCGGAAGGTCCACCCAGATGCGCAATGGTGGACTGCCGATCATCGGGAGGTCGACATGGGCGAGTGGGCGCATCGTCGAGGCGAGCACGTCCCTTTCGGAGGTCCCGCAGTTGAGCGCCGGGGCGACACCCGGCAGGCAGATCACCTCGGCTCTCCGCCACCCCGGCGCCGTGGGCCTACACAAGGGACCCCGCCACTCCGCGCAACTACCGCACGTCGCTCGACCCGCGTGCTGACCGTCCTGGCCTCCGCCCGATCGCTCCGCGTCGGGGGCGAGCGCCCCGGATCGAGCGGGATCGTCCACTCGGCGGGATCCGCCCGGTGGTTGGGGGCTCGGTGCGCGGAGCGCGGGAGCGGCGGCCGTCGTCATCGCTTTCGCGCCGGCACGTGAGCGATGTCGACGGACAGCGGGCGCCACGAGATTCCCGGGATCGAGTGCAGGGGAGCGAACGGGTCCGCGGCGCGTTGCCAGGCGACCGCCAGGCTGTCCGCGATGAGGTCGGCGTCGGCGGGGTGGGCGCGCGTGGCGACGCGACGCAGGAGCTGGACGTCGGTGAGCTTGACCGTGACCGTCCACGTGATCGTGCCCCGGTCGTAGGTCTCGGTGGTCACAGTGCTCTCGACATCGAGAACCCGGAACGCGTTCTCTTCGAGGAGCTCCTCCTGACCGCGCGTAGGCCAGATCAGCCAGGCCAGTTGAGGCAGTGGAGGAAGGTCGGGATCGGGTCCCGCATCCTCACTCGCAGGATCCTCGATCACCTCACCGGAGAACGCGTCGACCACCACGGTGTCCTTGAGGTACCGCGTGAGGGCCGCCGTTACCGTCGCCGCATCGACGATGGTCACCTCCGCGGTGACAGTGCAGGCCCACGTCTCGCGGTTCCTCCCGGGACGGGGCTGCGCAGGCGAGGGCTGCGGGGTGGGCTCAGGCGCGGACTCGGGTAGGTCGAACAGCCCGGGCTCGTCGGTGTCCATGGCGGCTGAGCCTACTTTCCCGAACGGGGGCGTCCCAGCACGCCACTCGCATCTCGTATCGTCGGTGAGGTGACGCCTTCGACAGATCGCCCCTACGGACCAGGCGACCTCACCGCAGACGAGTTGAAGCACGCGGTTCTCGACGCATTGGCGAGCGCGGGAGTCCCGCAGACCGAGTTGATGGCCTCGCTGGCGGCCGGGGCTGACTATCAGTCCCCGTGGGAACGCCCGGCCGTCAACCGGCGGCACCCGAGGCGCGAGTCGCCGGTGACGTATCGCGTCAAGGTCGAGCTGCTGGACTCGTCCCCGCCCATCTGGCGACGCCTGGACCTGCGTAGCGACCTGGAGTTGCCGCGCCTGCACCTGATCCTGCAGGAAGCCATGGGCTGGACGAACAGTCACCTCCACGAGTTCGTCCACGCATCCTCGCGCCAGGACCGCGATGCCGAGCGCTTCGCCTCCATGGACTACCCCGACGCCGGGGAGATGGGCGAGCTCGACGAGGCCGACGTACGGCTCGACGAGCTGGCGCACAGCGTGGGCGACAAGTTCCTCTACCTGTACGACTTCGGTGACGGTTGGTCGCACCGCGTCACCGTGGAGAAGGTCCTGGAACCTGACGACGACGACGGCGAGTTCCCCGATGCGACCGTGGTGGCCGGTCGCCGAGCATGCCCACCGGAGGACTGCGGGGGAGTCTGGTCATACACCGAGTGGATCGCCGGGGACATGGACCCGGAGGACTGGGACCCGGAGGTGATCGAGTTCTGGGCTGGGTGGGACGCGGAAGAATTCGACCTCGAGGATGCGCAGCGGCGAGTGGCCGGTATCGCCGACACGCCCGCCACGCTCAGGGAAGTCCAGCGGGACGAGGCCGCGAAGCTGCAGATCCTGCTTGAGCGGATCGGGGACGGCGTCAAGCTCACCGCGGCCGGGTACCTGCCGCCGACGATGGTCGAGCGACTCATGGCCGACACCGGCTGGGACCGCACGTGGATCGGGAAGAACAATCGCGAAGACCTCACGTTCCCGATCTGGCAGCTGCGGGACTGGGCCCGCGCGCTGGGGCTGGTGCGCAAGTACAAGGGCGAGCTCCGGCCGACCCGCCGGGGCTCGGCGCTGAAGAACGACCACGAGGGCCTCACCGAGCTGATCGCCCGGAGCCTGCCGCACGACCGGCTCTACGGCACCCCGCTCGACTGGTGGTGACAGGCGTCGTCGTGGCCGCAACTCGGAGAGCTCACCCGAACCAGGCGAGAACCTGCCGACACTGAGCATCGACCCCATCCAGAAGTGTCTCCGCCAATCGGTGTTCGTCGTCCGTGCGCGGGGCGTGCACATCGAGGGCAGCTCGGAGTGCCCCGGGCAATTCACCAGCGTCAAGGTAGAGCTGGGCGGTGACGACATTCGGGTCGAGACCATTGGCTTCGGCGAAGGTAATCCAGTGGCGGAGGGTGATCTCGTCGTAGCCGTACCGGCTACCGATCTTCATGGCGAGTCTGCGCTGACTCCGAGTCGGGGAGTAGGGGTAGATCGACGCGATGTCGTAGAGCGGTGCGAGCCGGGGTGGTGCATCGTCGGTGTGGAGGATCGCGTAGTTCTTGGCGTGGGCGTCGGTTGCGCCGAGGAGGAAGTTGATCGAAAGGGCTCGAACGAATAGCCAGATGTCGTCCTCGAGGCGGAGCGACCGTAGGAAGGCGATGACATTGCCGGGGGACGGACCTCCGTCGGCCTGGTACTTACGTGACGGGTGAACAGCGAGAGCTTGGCATAGGTCCTCTTGATGGACACGGGTCACGGTTCCATCCGAGGCGACGTGGCGGTCCCAACGACGGCTGACTACAGCGGAAGTGCCGGCGAAGTCGACGTAGTCAGTGTTCGCCGTCGGCAGCCCGATTATCCGGACCGCTTCCAGACACAGGACTTCGTTGTACGCCTGGCAGTGGAGATCGGTAACACCGGGCTTGATGATGTGCGTAGTGGGGATCGCACCGGTCGCCTGGTGCCACTGGCCTCCCCGGTGATGGAGAGCGATCTTCTCTTGAGCTCCGGCAAGAGACCAATGCTCGCCGTGGAGCTGCCAGGATGGCTGCCTGCTCGTGATGAGCTCCTTGAGTCTCTCGCCGATGTCGGAGTCCGACATCGGTATGAGGCTCCCGTCGTCGATCTCGTTCATCGCCTCCGTGCGGAGGAACTGCACAGCGCCCGCGCAATCGCGACCCACAACGGAGAGCAGGGAGAACGTGTTGCCCGCGACGGCACCGTAGGTGCGGGCGATCTCGACCCGCGCGGCCTGATCGCCCGGCAATAGTCCGTCGAGGAAGGGTTCAACGCGATCCGGGCCCCAGGGTTGACGCCGTCTGGGCATGGACAACGAGAGATTCCGTTCCGGGCCGTCGAGATCGTAGGAGAACCAATGTTTGCCATGACGGTCCTCCCTCAACGTCCCCAGTCGCTGGCCTGACAGTAGGACGGCGAGCTCCTTGTCAGTCATCGGAGGATCGCCGGTCGAGGTCATCTGCAATGGCGCGGGCACGGTGGGATTCCCGAATGGCGCGAGCCGCTGCAAGGGCCACTTCATCGAGGGGAGTCGGGCGTGCGGCGGTGAGGGCTTCACCATCGTCCGCCGGTGCTTCGACCATCTCGAATTCTTCCGTCGTGCGCCGTGTGCGACGGGCTGACTCGAGTACGTGGGGAATTGAGTCAGGAACGGTGTATGACAGTCGAATCGTGATGCCCAGAACGTCCATCATCGCGAGCACTTTGCTCAGTGACGCATTGGGAGTGTGTCCGCTCTCGAAGAGACTCACCCACGAGCGATTGAGGTGGGCTGCCGCCGCGAGGTCGGCCTGACTCATCCCAGCGGCGAGACGGGCGTCCCTCACCGACGTAGCGATGTCGGTAACAGCCCGGGCCCGAGCGGCGAACGTTGCCATGATGCTCCCAGTGTTCGGCGGATCTAACAAACGGTAGTCGTTCGAAATAGCCAACACAAGCGGTTCTGTTCGCTATTGCTAACACTGTGAGCGCGCACGGCTGTTGTCGTCGTCTTCTCATCTGCCCTGCGGTGACCTCCCGGCGCGACCCTGCCCCGCCCCGCTCGCGGGCCCCGTCACGGATTCCACGGCGATGGACGCCTTCGACAGGGTGCTGGGCATTGGTTGAGTGCCGGCGATCATCTCTGGCGGCTCAAGACGGCTGCCGGATCAGATCGCTGACCATCAGAGCTGACTCGCGATGCGCTTCTCTTGCTTGGCGACCTGGTCGCGCATGTACTCGAGCCGCTTTTCGTCGGCGACTTCGTTCGGGCCTCCGGCCGCGTTGGTGCAGAAGGTGCACCAAGGCCAGTTGATGACCTCTTCCGCGATGAGCGGCCGGCCGAAAAGGTGAACCGCGACGGTTCCGACGTAGGGGGTGTTCGGGCCCCAGTCGGACTCGAACGATGGGCCGACATTGCGGCATCCAAGAGGGCCTCCCCAGTGCTTCGAGCGGCCGCCACCTCCCTTCGATCCGACTGTGTCGGCGCTCGGAGCCTGCACACAGTAGAGAGTGGGGACGCCGTAGACGTTGACCGCAATGAAGTGCGCCAAGGGGTCGCTCAGTCCGCAGCGGTTGCACCAGTCGCGCGCCTTGGCGGCCAACTGCACAGCCGCCTTGAGTTCCTCATCCGCGGGTGCGTTCGGGGTGCTGGCCCACGAGACCCCGGGGGCGTCCACCCACTCGTCAGCAAACATGGGGTGAGTTGCGAGCCAGACGGCGCGATCGGGTGACCACTTCACCCGGACGTTCGAGTGATTTCGATACGTCAGGACGACTGCATACAGTTCGGAGAAGGCCTCGGCGGCATCCGGTTCCGGCATGCTCACAGTGTGTGCTCTCGGCAGGCGAACTGCTACAGCGGCCCGCCGAGGCGCCAGTATCCGGTGAATTGGACGCGGTCGGGCTCCTGGCCGCGTGCGAGGAGATGACGGCGGACGGCCGTGACCATCCCGGACTCGCCGGCCACCCACGCGAACCCGGTGGGGAGTTCGGCTGCGGTCAGCGCGTTAATGGGCTCGTCCGCCGAGCCGGGCGCGGCCGCCACCATCCGTATCCGGACGCGGTCGGTGTCGGCGGGGAAGACCGTGGGCAGGACAGTGCGGGGGAGCGCGGATGGGTCGGGTACTGCGGCCAGCACGTCGAGTGCCAACGTCGGAGGCCGGTCCTCGATCAGCCGGGCCAGCGCCGGCAGGGCGGTGGCGTCGCCGACGGCGAGCATGCGGTCGGCCGCGGGGAGTGCCCGGCTGACGCGCGGGCCGACGATCGTCAGCTCGTTACCCGGCCGGACCGACTCGAGCCAGCGCACGCCCGCGCCCGAGGCGTGGCGGACCAGGTCGACGCACAGCGCGCCGTCGCGCAGCGAGCGCACGGTGTACTCCCGCACCAGCGCGGCCCCGCCCGGCGGGTGGCCCAGCCCGCCGCCCGGCGCGGGAACGGGGAGCGTGACCTCGCCCGTGTCGGGATCGGGCAGGCAGAAGACAACGACGTCGTCGAAGGCCGGGCTGCGCACGGCGGGCACGAGCTCGGGGGCGTCGGCCGCGGGGGCGCCTGCGGAGCCTGTAGCGGCGACCTTCCCGAGCTCATCGCCCTCAAGCGTGACGCGCACCAGCTCGGGAGCGAGCGGCTCGACGGCACGGACCCGGACCCGGCGCAGCGCGGTCGGCTGCCAGCTTTCCGCCCGGTGGGGGTTGCGCGGGCGCGGGGCCTCGCGGGCGGACGGGCGCCGGTCGGATCTCTTGGACATTCCGGCCTGGTCAGGCACGACGCCCCTCCCGCCACAACAGGCCCAGGAAGAACAGCCCGCCGAGCACCACCGTCACCACGCCCACCGGGAGCGGCAGGGCGAACGCGTGCTGGGCCACCAGATCAGAGGCCAGGAGCAGCACCCCGCCGAGCAGCGCCGCCGGCAGGACCCGATCACTGCGGGTGAGCAGCCGCGACAGGTGCGGAGCCACCAGCGCCACGAACGAGATCGGCCCGGCCGTCGCCACCGCCGCCCCGGCCAGGACCGTGGCCGCCGCCAGCAGGACCAGCCGCGTGCTCCGCAGTCGCACGCCCAGGGCCACCGCGACGTCGTCGCCGAGTGCGAGCGCGCGCATGGCCCGGGACCGACTCGCGATGACCACCGACGCCACGAGCAGCACCCACGCCAGCGGCCAGAGCTCGGACCAGCCGCGACCCTGCAGCGATCCCGTGAGCCAGATCTGGGCGGTGACCGCGCTCGCCACGAAACCGCGGGAGAGCAGGTGCGCCACGTACGCCATCGCCAGGGCGCCCAGCGCCACGCCGAGAAGGACCAGGCGCGCGCCGCTGAGCCCTCGCCACCACGTCAGCGCCAGGATGAACCCGGCGGTGAGCGCCGCGCCGACCAGTGCGCCCGTGGCCACCTGCGCCATCCCACCGCCCAGCACGAGGATCACCGTCGCCCCGCCCGCCGACGCGCCCTGGGTGATGCCGATGATGTCCGGGCTGGCCAGCGGATTGCGGGTGAGCGCGCAGAACAGCGCGCCCGACGTCGCCAGAGCCGCGCCCACCGCCAGCGCGACCAGCGCCCGGGGCAGGCGGCGTTCGTGGATGAAGAAGTTGGTGGTGCGGTCGGGTGCGTCGCCGAGCAGGGTCGCCACCGCGTCGGGGACCGAGATGATGAACTCGCCGATCACCAGCGAGGCGGCCACGAGTATGACGACGACGACGGCGAGGATCGCAGTGACCCACGCAGTGCGCAGGTGCAGCCGCACCGAGAATCGGCCGGCGGCGAGGAGGCGTTCGTCGCTGGGCAGGCCTGTTGCGGGGCGCGGTGCGGTTATCGTCATGCGACACCCACTCGTCGGCCGGCGGCCAGGTACGCCACCAGCAGCGGCGCGCCGATGAACGCCATCACCACGCCCGCCGGGGTCTCGGACCCGCCCGCGATCACCCGGCCGATCACGTCGGCCGCCAACAACAGCGCGGGCGCCACCACCATGGACAGCGGGACCACCCGGATCAGGCTCGGACCGACCAGACCGCGGACGAGGTGGGGCACCACCAGACCCACGAAGCTGATGGGGCCGGCCAGCGCCGTGGCGGTCCCGGCGAGCAGTGCGACGGCGACGAGCGACCACACCCGCACCCACCCGGGGCGCACGCCCAGCGCCACCGCCGAATCGTCGCCCAGGGCGAGCGCGTCCAGGCCGCGCAGGAGCAGCAGGGCGATCACCGCGCCCGCGACGACGAGCGGGATCACGCCGGTGACCTCGTCGATCGACCGCGCAGTGAGCGAGCCGACTTGCCAGAAGCTGTACGCCTGCAGGACGGTCTCGTCCAGCACCACGAACGTCTGGCTGAGACCGGACAGCACCGCCGCCAGCGCCACCCCGGCCAGCGTGAGCCGAACGGGTGAGGACGCCGCGAGCGCCGAGGTGCTGAGCAGCAGGATGATCGCGGACGCCACGCCCGCGCCGGCCAGCGCGAACCACACCGTGGAGGCCAGGCCGAGGCCGCCGGTGAGCGTCGCTCCGGCGACCACCCCCAGCGCGGCGCCGGCATTGACGCCGAGGATCCCCGGGTCGGCGATCGGATTGCGGGTCACGGCTTGCATGAGCGCCCCGGACGCGCCGAGCGCCGCACCGCACACCAGCCCGAGCACGGTCCGGTTGGCCCGCAGTTCGCCGACGATCCCCACCACGCTCTGCGTGCCCTGGCCGAGCAGGGCGCCCACCACCTCGGCGGGCGGGATCGGGCGTGCGCCGATCGCGAGGCTGGCCACGACGGCGGCCGCCAGGGCCAGCACGGCCACGATTAGTCCGGGGAGGAATCCGACCCCGCGGCGGGGTGGCTGGGCAGCGCTTGCTGCCGGGGCGGCTGCCCGGTCGGGGGCCGGCACCGCGGGCCGTGCGTCGGCGTCGGCGTCGGGGAGAGGTCGTGGGGCCACGGTGGAACCCTAGACCAGACTAGTTGTTAGGTGAGCCTTGCCTGTGTGGTTTGATCTGTATCCATGACCAGAATCTCACGCCGGCGCCGCTCGGTGCCCGCCCTGATCGCCATGGCCCTCGCCTCCGCGGTGGCCCTGTCCGCGTGCTCCGGCAGCAGCGACACTGCCGAGGCCTCCTCGGACGACGCCTACACCGTCACCCACGCGATGGGCGAGACCGTGATCGACGGGACGCCCGAGAGGGTCGTCGTCCTCGACTCCCCGCACCTCGACGCGCTCGTCGCACTCGGCCACACGCCCGTCGGGATCACCGAATCCGGCGCCGGCACCGGCGCCCCGCCGTACCTCGGCGGCGTGGACGCCGAGATCGTGGGTCTGACCTCCGAGCCCGACATCGACGCGATCGCCGCGCTGGCCCCCGACCTCATCATCGGCGCCAAGGTCCGCCACGAGGCCATCTACGACGAGCTCTCCGGCATCGCCCCCACCGTGTACTCCGAGAACTCCGGCACCGACTGGCAGGAGCAGGCGCGGATCACCGCCGCCGCCGTCGGCGAGGACGACGAGATGGAGCAGCTCATCGACGACCTCGACACCCGCATCGCCGAGGTCGGTGAGCAGGTGGGCGCCGAGGGCACCACGCTGTCGATCGTCCGGTTCCGCCCGGACAACTTCCGCCTCTACGGCCCCGAGACGTTCTCCGGCTCGATCCTGTCCCAGATGGGCTTCGACCTGGGCGAGCGCGAGTGGAACGAGTACTCCATGGCCGAGCTCTCCCCGGAGCTGTACGAGCAGATCACCGGCGAGGTCGTGTTCTTCACCAACCCCGGCGGCGACCCGTCGGCCACGACCATGGCGACCGTGACCGGACTGTGGGGCGACCTGCCCGCTGTGAAGTCCGGCCAGACCTATGAGGTCGAGGACGAGACCTGGATGGTCGGCATCGGCGTCCTCGGCGCCGGCGAGATCCTTGACGACGTCCAGGAGATCCTGGGCTGATGCGCCCCACCTCCCTCGACCGTGATGCCCGCGCCGGCGCCCAGCTCGAGCGCGGGCGCGGGCTCACGGTGGAGGGGGCGCGGCTCGCCTACGAACGCCGGGTCGTGGCCACCGACCTCGACCTGGAACTGCCCGAGGACGCGTTCACGGTGATCGTCGGCCCCAACGCCTGCGGCAAGTCCACGCTGCTCAAGGCGCTGGCCCGGGTGATCGCTCCCGGCGAGGGGCGAATCCTGCTCGACGGACACGACCTGCACAAGCTGCGGACCAAGGAGGTCGCCCGCCGGATCGGGCTCCTGCCGCAGGGCGCCGTCACTCCGGAGGGGATCCGGGTCGACGACCTGGTGGCCCGGGGCCGACACCCGCACCACAGCCCACTACGCCAGTGGAGCCGCTCCGACGACACCGCCGTGACCGCCGCGATGGCCGCCACCGGCGTGTCCGATCTGGCGACCCGGTTCGTCGACGAACTCTCCGGCGGCCAGCGCCAACGCGTGTGGGTCGCCATGCTGCTGGCCCAGGAGACGCCCATCCTCCTGCTGGATGAGCCCACCACCTACCTCGACATCGCGCACCAGTACGATGTGCTGGACCTGCTCCGAGACCAGCACGAGAGCGGTCGCGCGGTGATCGCCGTGCTCCACGATCTCAACCAGGCCGCCCGCTACGCCACGCACCTGGTCGTGATGAAGGACGGCCGCGTGGTGGCCACCGGCGCCCCGGCAGAGGTCCTCACCGCCGAGCTGGCGGAGCAGGTTTTCGGGCTCCCGTGCCTGATCGCGGCCGACCCGGTGACGGGAACGCCCACCGTGGTCCCGCTCGATCGGCGTGGCCGGAGCTGAATCCGGAGCCACGGTGTTACCAATTCTTGGTATCGTTGCCGCATGGGTCAGAACACCTCCATCAGTTTGGACCAACACTTCATCGACTTCCTCGCTCGCGAGGTCGAGTCCGGGCGCTACCGTTCAGCCAGCGAGGTCGTCCGAGCAGGGCTCCGGCTCCTCGAGGACCACGAAACCCAGCTCGCCGCGCTGCGCCGCGCGCTCATTGCCGGCGAGGAGAGCGGTGCGCCGGAGGAATTCGACTTCGACGCGTTCTTCCGGCTCCTCCACCAGCGAATGGATCCGTCCCGTCACGTGTGAAGTCGCACTCAGTCCTACCGGTCGGGCTTGAGGCCGTTCTCGATGCCCCACGCGACAGCCTGCGCCCGGGTGGTCACGTCCATCTTGCGGTAGGCCGAACGCACGTAGGTCTTGACCGTGTTGAGCGAGAGGTAGCACTGCTCGGCGATCTGGTCATTGGACAGCCCCTGCACGATCAGGCTGACCACCTCGGCCTCACGGTGCGAGAGGCCGGCCTCCTTGGCAGGCCACTTGTCGGGACCCATGATCGGCAGGCCCGTTCCCGTGAGGGTGACGCGGTTCCCGGCGGCGATCTGCTCGATGCCGCTCACCAGCTCAGGCGCGGTCAGGGACTTGGACAGGAACCCGTGGGCGCCCGCGTCGAGGCTGTCTCGGACCGCGGCCGGGTCCGAGGTGAACGAGTAGACGGCGACCGCCCCGATGGTCGGATCCTGCAGGAGGTTCTCGAGGCGGTCGTCCTTGCCCAGGGATGAGGCGAAGGAGTCGTACAGGGCCACGTCCACCGTGGCCGAGCCGCTGGTGACCATCTCCTTCTCCACCATCTCGATCCGGTCGGAGTAGGGGGCCAGGAAGGCGTTCACCCCGGCGACGACGACGAGGTAGTCATTGACCACTGTGACCCTGATCGGCATGTGCAGAGCCTAGCAACGGACGACAACCGGCCGCGCCAGCGATTACACCCCTAAGGGTGAGGCGCGCCCGGGTGGTCCCGGGAGACACTTCGTCGTTGATCTTCCGCCTTCCGCGACAGGAGTACGAGTGCCACGGTTCAGGAATCTGAAACCCACATCGGAGTACTGGGCTTGGAGGGACGACGGAGCGTGCATCGGGGACCCCGACCTCTTCTACAGTGCGGAGGACGAGCCCAAGGGAGTGCGTCGTCGTAAGGAGGACGCCGCCAAGGCGATCTGCTCCGGCTGCGCCGTGCTCGAGACCTGCCGGAAGTTCGCGATCGAGGCCGGCGAGCTCTACGGCGTCTGGGGTGGGATGACCGAACTCGACCGGCACAAGCTCGCCGGGCGGCAGCGGACGGGGTGAGATGAGGGGTTCCAAGCTCACGCGAGCTACCCGGGCTGGGGTGGAGCTGCAGTCCTCGTACCGACCCGCCCCAGGTGAGGATGTAGGAACGTACCACGCACTCGCGTGGGAGTCTCGACATGGCCCACGACGCCTGCCCCACCCATAAACCACCCTCGGAACTGACACTGAAAGCTCGGAACGCTCTGGTTGGCGGCCTCGTCGAGTGCTCATAATTGAGCGATCGGTGCTGGTCTCGCCTGAGCAAACGCGATCAAAATCGACCTCGCTATGAGATCGGGGTGCGCGAGGCGGCGGTCGCGACGCGGCGGAGGACGGCCGGTTCCGTGCCACCCGGTGACTGCGGGCCGGTACCAGCCGGCCCGCCACTTCCGCTGCCCGTTGTCTGAGACGTCGACGTCATGGGCATTGCTTGCCGTTGGCCCCGGCGCGCCAGCCTTGCGGCAGCGCTGCCGAGCTCCCGATCACGCGAGGGCTCAACGATGAGGTCGTCCAGTCACAGTTTGGCGGTATCAGGCCAGCGCGCAGCCGCGCGACCGGTGGCGATGACAACGACGTTGCGGCGGTGATCCAGAGTAGGGGTGCGCGCCGACTCATGTGTACTGCATGAGTGCGGGATGGATCGGCACTACTGCTAGAGGGCAGGGCCCTGAGGGGAAGGCATGCAGGAGCCGTCAGGACCTAGAAACGCCGGATCGCCGATGTCGGTCCGCCAAGCGGCGGTAACCGCTCGGCTAGTGTGGGATCTGTGAGTACCCATGAGCTCCGAGACGACGATGTCAACGTTTTGACGTCTTCGCCGCAAATCGAGTTGCCGGTGGAGAGTTATGCTGCCGCGCCGATCGTGGAAGCAATAATGTCCATCGAGGTTGAACCAAGACTGGGGCTTGAACTCGACTCTTTGGAACACGTATACGGCGATCAAGATACCTTCTCAGGCCCTACGGTGACCGCTGAAGCTGTCGGCGAAGTCCGTTACACACTTAGCGACCCCCCCACCGCCACCAGAGACGCGCATATTAAGGGGTACACGTTTGAATCAAGCGCCACGCCTTATTCGGAGGAAGGTGAGCACGTAGCGTTCTGTGGGGCGACTGAGTTCGTGTACTCCACCACTGAGAAATATTTGACCTGGGAGAGATTCCTCGCGCACGCCACGAATGCCCTTTCTAGCTATGTTGCGGCCGTCGCCCCACGCCGGATAGTAGCTGTAGGAATTAGGTACATTAATAAGATCGAACTCCCCGACAGAGTAACAGATATTCGCGACTACGTAAGAACCACTGTCGAGATCCCTTCCTTCCTGACGCAATCCGCGGTAGGATTTTTCGGCAAAATAGTCCTACCCATAGCGGAAGAGGGCACGGTCGCTATCACGACAGCCAGCCTGCCGCCGGATGGCGACGAGCCTGGCGGCGTTCAGGTTGTTTTGGATATCGACGCACGGCGGCCCGTTGTGATTGATGTTTCGGCGGAGAGGATGGGGGATCAATTGGTGGACGAGTTGGCCTCGCTAAGGGCGGTAAAGAACTATGCTTTTGAAGCCTCTATTACGGACGCTACAAGGAGTTTGATCCGATAATGACACTAACTGATAGGGCTGCGGGGATTTCGCACCTACCGTCTTCGGAAGATAAATTCAACTCCGCGTATAAGGCGATCTTGTCAGGCTCAGGAAGTCCCGGATACATGGCAATTCGATCGGCGCTAAGTGGTAGCGAAGCGCGCGCGGATGAATTCGCTAAGTCGGTAAGGCTTGTAGTCGCCAGCGAAAACGTCTTAGATTCCGAACTCAAAACGTTTGTTTCGCGAGTGCTCATTGAAAACTATGTGAACACTCTAGGCTCGGCGGGGTCCGATGAGCGGCTTACAGATGCTTCACTGGGTCCAGAGGTGCACGAGGGGGATAGAAAAGCTTCTGCGGTGGTGGCCGGGCGAGGCATGGAAGTCGATGACTGGAAAAAGATCGCCGGCAACTTAATTGCTCGGTTGTCCGTATATCGACGTTTGGTTGAAGAAAAAACGGGATCAATACCGAGCGAGCTACTTCCCGAGGAGGACGCGGTGGTTCACGACGCCGGTTTCGATGCCCGGCTGGAGGAAAGGCTAAGTAGCGACGATCATGTAGAGCGTCGCGCGTCGGAAGGATTTGCCTCGGTCGCGTTGGATGACGCTGGACGTATGGTCGAATACCGGCCAGACGGATCTACGGTCGTACTTGACTGGTGAATCCGCGCCTAGACTTGGTCGTGGGTTGCAACGGCGCGGGTAAGTCGACACTAGTCGATCGACAATTGCAGCCGCTACTGGGTGTGCCGTTTGTAAATGCGGACGAGATCGCTAAACGCAAATGGCCGACAGACCCAGAGTCGCACTCCTACGAAGCAGCAAAGGTCGCGGAGTTAACTCGGAACCAGCTTATTGTGCGCCGCAGGTCATTCATTGCAGAAACGGTCTTTTCGCACCCGTCGAAGCTCGAACTAATTGATCGTGCCCGCGACGCGGGTTTCCGAGTGGTCCTCCATGTATTGATGGTGCCCGAACAGTTTGCAGTCGAAAGGGTCCGTCTGCGCGTGAATAGTGGCGGCCATTCTGTTCCCGAAAGCAAGATCCGTGAGCGTTACCACCGTGTGTGGCCTCTTGTTCAAGCTGCCATCCCACGCTGTGGGCAGGCAACGATATACAGCAACGAGCGCTCAAAAACGCGCGTGGTTGCGCAATATATCAATGGCATACTTGTGGACGAGCCTGATTGGCCAGATTGGACTCCGGCAACGCTCTTGCGTGGTTCGCGAGAGCTGTAAATCGCCAAATGGTCGGCGCAGGCTGGCTGGTTGACCTTGTATTCGCCGCAGTCGTGATTGCTCCCTCGAGCGGCCTGGTTGTAGCCCGAAAACCGCCGCTTCCTTTCTCTGCTCGTTGGTGGACGCGCATTGACGAAAAAAGTTCCCTGCCGCGGCCGGAGTGCCAACCGGCCGTGCAGTGACCGCCCACCCCGTCAGTTCCGCCTTCCCAATGCTTGGGGGCGGACGCGGGAGAGCCGTCGTCGTCGGTGCAGTTCCCTTATCAACCTTCCGTAATCGATCCTTCACCCGCGTCCCGGTGTGCGTTAGCGTGGAGCCGAGCCTGTGAGTCGAGACCGTCCGAGCGGACGCGGGGGAGTGACCATGACGCGCCCATCGATCCGAGGCGGCGTCGCACTCGCCGTCGCAGTACCCGTGCTTGCGACGGCCGCGTGCAGCCCGCAATCGACCGAGCCTCCTGTAGTGGAGCGGGATACCATCCGCGCCCTGGACATTGTCGAAGGCAAGCAGGACGAACCCATCGAGCTGGCTGTGGACGGCGGCGCCGACGGGGTGACGGTGACGCACCGCAGTATCACCCTCGCGCCCGGGGTCGGCACCGGTCGACACTGCCACCACGGACAACTGGTCGTGGTTGTGGAGCAGGGCGAACTCACCCACTACGCCGACGCCCACCCCGGCGGCGTACACGTCTACCGCGCCGGCGATTCGGTGGTCGAAGACCCTCGGTACGTGCACGAGACGGTCAATGAGGGGTCGGAGGACCTGGTGGTGATGGTCACCCACTTCACTCCGGAGGGGATGCCGACGGAGGAGACGGATCTCGCGAAGTGTGAGCAGTAGGCAGCCGGTGTGACCAGCGACCCTCCTGCCCGGGTTACGCGTAGACCGGCGCCCACGCCGGGTCGGGGGACCGGACCTCGAGGTACGCGGTGGCGGAGTCGGTGTACGCCAGGACGAACGCCACCAGGTGGGCCCCGAGCAGCACCCACGCCGACCACAGGGTGATGTCCCAGAGCGCGGTGACCAGCGTGAGGCCTGCCGCGATCGTTAACAGCGCCCGCGCCCACCGCTCGCCGTCGCGCAGTTTCACCGCGGCCACCACCTGCAGGACTATCGCCGACACCATGCCCATCGCGATGATCGCGCCGATCCATGCGACCCCCGGGGCGGCGGTCGACACGTCCTCGGGGCCGCCGAGCGGCACGACGAACCCGAACAGGTCGGTCGCCGCCAGCACGCCTGTGATGGTGAGCGTGCTGAACAGGCCGCAGAACAGCCAGATCCACGACGCGGCGGTGACGGTCGACGGTCGGGTCATGCGGTTACCTCTCCACGAAAACGGAACAGATTGCCTATAGCGTGTACCGCCGCAGACAGGTGTCGATAGAGTGCGTCACACCTGATTTTTCCGGCGCAGCGAGGAGGGTCCCGTGCCCGCGTGGAACACGACCCGTGCGGCGGTGCGGTCCGACACCGTGGCACGCGCGACCGCGCGATGTGCCGACACGCGGCGCGGCGTGCTCGTGGTGGGGCCTCCGGGCGCAGGCGCCAGCCGGTGCGCGGCCGACATCGCCGCAGGTCTCCGCGCCGCCGGGGTCCCCGTGGTGGTGTGGGACGACCTGGATCGTCTCGGTGCGCTGTCCGGGGTCGGTGCGCCCGGCGTCGCCGGCCCCGGACCCCGACCGCCCCGTGAGGTGCCCCCGGGTGCGGTCCTGGTGGCATCGGCAAGGGTGGGCGCGGCACTGCCCCCTGGATACGACGACGAGGTGAGCGTCCGCACCACCCGGCTGCCGCTGCGTCCGCTCACGCGCGGCGAATCGGAGAAGGTGGTCTCGGCGGCCGTCGGGATGCCCGTCTCGGCGCGACTGGTCGAGGCGCTGTGGGCGTGCTCGCACGGCAATCTCACGGCGCTGCGCGCCACCTACGACGACCTGGCCGCCCGCAAGCTGACCCGCCGCACCCGCGATCGGCTGGAGTTGGTCGAGGATCCCGCGACCGCGATCGCGGGCGTGGCCGTCGACCCGCACCTGTGGATCGACCCCCGCACGGCCGCCGCGGACCTCGGCCCCCTCACCACCGCGGCCCTCGCCCGACGCATCCTGCTCGACGACCTGGCTCGGCTACACGATGACGACGTGGTGAGCGACCTCCTCTCCCGCGGGATGCTGCTCGAGCGGCACGAGGGCGGCATCGAGGTGCTGTCGGTGCAGCCGCCGGTCCTGGCCAGGACGCTGCGGGCCGGCGCCGATCACCGGCGGCGCCGCGAGGTCTACGCGGCCGTGCTCGATCGCGCTGCATGCCGTGACGCAGGCCGGGCCAGCGAGCGGGCCGACGACCGGGCCGGCGGGCGGGCTTCAGGCGAGATCACCGGCATGGCGGCTCCCTTCCAACCGGACCCGCGAATCATCCTGTGGGCGCTGGTCAACGCCCGCCCCATCGACGCGGGGTGTGTGGTGGCCGCCGCCCGCGCCGCCCTCGACGGCCACGACTACCGCACCGGGGTGGAGCTCCACGACGCCGCCCAGCGCTCCGCGCTCACCACAGCGTCGTTCCAGCAGGCCGAGCTGTCGCTGATCGCGGGCTCGTGTCTCCGCCTGCTCGACCGGCTGCCCGACGCCGCGGCGATGTTCGACCGCTCGCTGGCCTGCCTGCGGGACGATCCCGGCGGGGCCGACCACACCCGGGTGCTCATCGAGAACGTCACGGCCCGCGCGGACCTCGCGCACTACCGCGACCGCGGCCCCGAGCAGTCGCTGCCGCTGATCGCCTCAGCGCATCAGTGGCTCCCCGCCGGCCACCCGGGGCACGCGGTGCTCGACGCGCTGGCCGTGGTGCACCTGAGCTACTCGGGCCGTTACCGCGAGGCGGCCTGCGCCTACGGCGAGCTCACCGCTGATCTTCCGGCCGAGTGGGCGCGCCGCCTGGAGCCGATCCACGCCCTCGCGCTGGACGCCATGGGGCAGTCCGATGCGGCCCTGGCGGTCATCCGGCGCGTGGCCCGCCGGTCCCGCTCGATGGGCAACCAGACGTGGGCGTCGGAGGAGTTCCTGGCGGCGCTGGTGTCGGTGATGCTGCACGGCTTCGGGATCACTGCGCTGCTCACCGAGTTGGCGCCGGTCGTCGCCGTGGAGCAGGACGATTCCGTGCGCGTCGATCACGGCGTGCGACGGGTGGTCGACGCCGAGATCTCACTGGCCGCCGGTGACCTGCCGGCCGCGATCAGTGCGGCGTCCGACGCGGTGGCGATCGTCGAGGTGGACGGTCCCGAGGATTTCCTGTCCCGTGCGCTGTCGTTGTACGCGCTGGCCGCCGCGATGTCCGGGCAGGCGGCCACGGCGGAGGAGTACCTGCAGCGGATGCGCGCCATCCCGGGGTACGCCAACTCGCCGGTGGGTCCCGAGATCCGCGGCGTGGAGGCGGGGGTGCTCGTCTGCCTGGGCCGCCCCGACGAGGCGGGCGAGGTCGTCCGGTCGCTGATCGACGAGGGGCTGAACGGTGCCGCCACCCGCGCTGCCCTGGCCGGGGTCCTCACCGCGGACCCGGAGATCTGCCGGGCACTGGCCGAGGTGGACGTCACCGGCGACGTGCCGGTGCTGGTACGCGACCTGGCGGTGGCGATGTCGGCCCGCAACCCCCGGTTGTTGCTGGACGCGGCCCGCCGGGCCCGGACGTACGGGCTGCACATGGTGGCGGCGGTCGCCGCGGACCGTGCCCGCGAAGCGGCGTCGCCGGGATCGCAGTACCACTCCCAGGCGGAGCGGATGCTCGCGACCACCGAGCTGGGCGGGCCCCTTGCCGGCCTCACCCGCGTCGGTGGCCCGGCGGTCTCGGTCCCGGCCGGGGTCTCGTTGACCCGCCGCGAATCCCAGATCGCCGACCTGGTGGGGCAGGGACTGACCAACGCCGAGATCGCCGCCGAACTCCACCTGTCCAAGCGGACGGTGGAGGGGCACCTCAACCGGATCTACACCAAGACGGGTACCCGACTGCGAGGCTGAGACCACGGCGGGGCCGAGTCGGATTCGAGGTGTGCGCGTGCAGCAGTCAGAGAGTGGTCGGCAGGCCCCGGGTGATCGGGCGACCTTCTGCGAGGCCCCGGCGGCCTACATCGTGGAGACGTACTTCGTGCTCCGGATGGTGATCGCGGGCGCGGCCATCGGCCTTCCCGTGGCACTTCTGGTGTGGGTGACCCTAGACCCTGATTTTCCGATGATGGACTCGCTGAGCTCCTTCTACTACACGCCGGCCCGCGGGCTGTTCGTCGGAACGCTGGTGGCGATCGGGGTCGCTCTGGTGGCGTACCGCGGCTACACGCGCGGTGAGAACCGGCTGCTCAACGCCGCCGGTACGCTCGCGATCGTCGTCGCTCTCTTCCCGACGGAGGACCCGGTGATGCCCGGGCTGAACGCGGTGAGCATCACCCACGCGGTGGCCGCCACGTCCTTCTTCGTCCTGGCGGCACTGTCGATCTTCTTCTACGGGCAGGAGACGATCGCCTCCATTCCGAACGCGGAGCTGCAGCGCAGCTATCGCCTGGGCTATCGGATTCTCGTGGTGCTGGTCCTGCTCTTCCCGTCCCTCGCGCTGCTCCTCGCCTGGCTGATGGACTCCACCCTGTGGCTGTTCCTGGTCGAGACCGCCGCGCTCTACGCCTTCGCGATGTTCTGGATCGTCAAGACCTACGAACTCTCGCGGTCGCATTCCCGGCGCATGCTCGTGTGATGCGTCCGCGCGAAACGGTCAGCGACGTGAACATGCCTCGGTTAATCTGAGCTCACTACTCAACGCCACTCCCATGGCCTTCCCCCTCGAGGTTCACACCATGATCCGTCGTTCCCTCACCGCTCTCGGCCTGGCGACTCTCGTCGCCCTCGGCGCCGCCCCCTCCGCCGTCGCCGCCGAGATCCCCGTCGGATCAGGGGTCATCGCCGTACCGGACATCGCACCGATCGTCGTACCGGTCCCGATGGGATTCGACGCCGCCACCGTGCCGCTCCTGCCGTTCCCGCTGGTCTGGGCCCCGCAGTTCATGCCCGCGCCGGTCGAGAGCGCGCCCGCGACCACGCCGGCCCGTCGGCTCTCGGGCTGTCGCGAGGCGTGGGACCTCGGAGTGGCCCCCATCCACCGCGGCAGCGAGTACTACGACCCGTCGATGGACGGCGACAACGACGGCATCGCCTGCGAGCGGGACAACCGCTAGGGCTGGCTGGCTCCTGCGGCGGGCGGTGGGCGCGGTGTCCTCGCGGGGTTACGTTCCGTGCGGCGCGATCACGGCCCGCCCGCTGATCTGGCCGTCGACGAGCTGCTGGTAGGCCTCCAGCGCCCGGTCGAGCGGATACACGTGGACCTCCGGCGAGATCCTGCCCGCCCGGTACAACTCCACCACCTCGTGGAGGTCCTCGAGCGTGCCCCAGTAGGTGGAGGAGAAGTCGACCTCGTAGGGCAGCTTGAAGGCGTTCCAGGCGAAGTCGTCGCCCGCCAGTCCCACCACCGTCAGCGAGCCCTGCTGGGCGACGCAGGCCGCGGCGAGCTCGAGGGTCGGGGCGGCGCCGACGAAGTCGAACACCGCGTTGACGCCGAGCCCGCCGGTGAGCTCCCTGACCTTCTCGGCGGCGCCGTCGGTCGGGACACCGATCGCGCCATCGGCCTCCGCGGCGGCGACCGCGTCGGGCTTGGTGTCGGTGGCGTACACGGTGGCCCCGGTGAGCGCCCTGATGATCTGCACCCCGACCAGGCCCAGACCGCCCAGGCCGATGCACAGCGCGGTCGCCCCGGGCGTGGTCAGGTGGGGCATCGCGCGTTTGATGGCGTGGTACGGGGTCAGGCCGGCGTCGGCGAGCGGGGCCGCGGCCACGGGGTCGGCGTCGCCGAGGGGGACGAGGTTGCGGGCGTAGGTGGTCATGTACTCGGCCATGCCGCCGTCGCGCCCCAGCCCGGTGGCCAGGTAGCCGACCGACGGCACGTCCTGGCAATAGGTGTCCTGCCCGCGCGAACACGACTTGCACCGGCCGCAGCCAATCGGGCCGTAGACCAGGTACGCGTCGCCCTCCGTCAGCCCGGTGACGCCCGGGCCCAGCTCCTCCACCCAGCCCGAGACCTCGTGGCCCAGGGTGAACGGCGGGGTCAGAAAGCCCGTGGGATCGCCGGGGAAATCGTGGAACAGGCCCACGTCGGAATGGCACGCACCGGAACCGGCCACCTTGAGCAGGACCTCGCCGGGACCCGGGGAGGGCCGGTCGACATCCTTGAGTACGGGAAAGGTCTTGAAACCCTCGAACACGACTGCCTTCATGGCTGCACACCTCGCTGACTCGCCGGAGGACGCACCAGACGAGTGACGCCCGTCACAAGTATCCCCCGGCTGTCCAGAGGCGCCGGCTGTCCAGAGACGCCGACGGGCCGGACCCCGGGGAGGGGTCCGGCCCGACGGCTCAGCGCGTGTTGCGGCTCAGCGCGTGTCCCGGCTCAGGCGGAGGCGTCCCTGGCGGCGGCCTTCTCCGAGGCGTCGTCACCGGTGGGCAGGCTGCCGGCGGCGTTCTCGAGGTGTGCGCGCACGAACCACTGGAACTTCTCCAGCTCCGCGGTCTGGCCGATGAGGATGTCCTCGGTGACCGGGTCCACGTCGCCGGCCACCGCGATGGCCTTGCGGTGGTCGGAGATCATGCCGTCGTAGACCTTGTCGAGCGCACCGAGGTGGGCTTGCGCGGTGTCCCGGCCGAGGGAGTAGTCGTCCCACGAGCGGTGATCGGCGTTCGCGCCCATCGTGCCCACCGGCGAACCGCCCAGCGTGGCGATGCGCTCGGCCAGCACGTCCGCGAAGCCGCGCACCAGCTCGACCTGCGGGTCGAGCATCTCGTGCACCGAGATGAAGTTGGGACCCACGACGTTCCAGTGCACATGCTTGAGCGTGAGGTGCAGGTCGTTGCACGCCGTCAGGCGCTTCTGCAGCGTCTCGGCGAGCGTGGCGGAGTCGGCGCTGGACAATCCTGGAACAGTGAATTGAGGCATGGCTCGACCGTAGCGGCGGCGGCTGCCGGTTGCGACCGATCGCCGCTACGGTGCGGCCCGGCGGCCGACCGGCGAACAGCCCGGCGATCAGCCCGGCGAACAGCCCGGCGATCGGCCCTGTGATCGGCCGGGGATCGGCCGTGAGGTTGACACCGTCAAGAACCAAGACAACCGTCCAAAATGTCGGATTCCGACCTACCATCGGAAGCGCCGACACGTGATGAGCACCAGCTCACCTGCCGGCCACCTCACTCGCATCGAGCGGCCCCGCGGCCGTCGCCTGAAGACAGGATTCACATGACGTCACGGACCCTCCGATCCGTCGCTACCGGCGCGGCCGCACTGCTCGTCGCCTCCGGGCTCGCCGCGGGAACCGGGGCCGGCGTCGCCGGTGCCGAGCCCGTCACCGCAGAGCCCACCGCCACAGAGTGCGCGACCTAGCAGACCGTGACGTTCAACGACGCCTCCACCCTGTGGACCGACTACCACCTCACCAAGGAGGTCGTGGGCGACGGCACCGCCGCCCCCGGCGGGACCGTGACGTTCCGGACCACCGTCAGCGGCGCCGGGGCCCTGGTCGGCCGGATCGACGACTTCCATCCGGCCGGGTTCGAGCTGGTCCGGGCGCGGGAGAGCGTCTGGTACCTGGTCGGCGGCCAGACGTGGTCGACGGTCACCGACGACGTGATCCGCGATTCCGCCACCAACTCCGTCCGCCACTCCGGGGCCGGGTGGACCACCGCCGGCAACGCCAAGGCCACCCTCGAGACCACCTACCGCGTGCCCGACGACGCGACCCCCGGCGACGTGCTCAACACCGGCGCCGCCACGACCCTCGTCCTGGCCAGCGGCCGCAAGGTCGCCAACCCCATCAACACCTGCGTGACGATCCGCGAGCCCAACCCCGCCGAAGCCGTCACCGGCAGCCTCGAGGGACTGGGTCTGGGGTCGCTGACCTCCGGCTCGAGCGCGCTGGGCGACATCGGCGCCGACCCCGCCGTGTTCTCCGCCGACCTCATCAACAACATCGACGTCGGGCAGCTGATCGGCGCCGTCGCCGGGAGCTGAGCCTTCACGCAACGAGGGCCGCGGCAGGATCGGACTCTGCCGCGGCCCTCGTCGTCGTCGTCACCCCGTCCGCTCACCCCAGTCCGAACATCCTCCCGACGAGCCCGAAGACCATCACCAGCACTACCAGGACCACGATCGCCAGCAACACCACGATGCCGGCCCGCGAGTTCGACTTGGTCGGGCTCTGGCCCGTGCGAGCGCTGTCCGAGGCCAGGGAGGTGGAATCCGAGTCCGGCGTCATGGGACCCACGGGGGAGCCGCCCGCGTCGAGGTCGGGGGAGTCGCTGGGATCCGGATCCGGGGGCGTAGTCGTCATAGCCCGTGTGTACACGATTCGCCACGGGTGTGACCGCCGTGATCGAAGGGGCCCCCGTCCCCGAACGCGTGCCGGGCGAAGCGCGTGCCGATCAGTTCATGCGTGGCGGTGTCGGGGTGCAGTGCGTCGGGGAGCGGGTGCTCGTCGGCGTCCGCGGATCCGTACAGCGCGGTGCCGTCGAGATGGTGGAGGTTCTCGTCGTCCCGGGCCTCCACGATCGACGCGAGCGCGTCCCGGATGACGCGGAGAGTCAGCCGCCCCTGCGCGGTGTCCCCGGTCTCGCCCGTCGCGATGAACCGCACCTCACCCGTGTGGAAGGTGTCCGGATCGAACGCGCCGGGGCCCGGGGTGTCCTCGTGGATGCCGCAGTAGATCGGCGAGACGAGCAGCAGCGGGGTGGTGGGGTGCCCGTCACGGATCGTGTCGAGGAACCCGTGCACCGCGGGGATGAACGCGCGCAGCCGCATCGAGTCCGAGTTGGTGACGTTGATGCCCAGCTTGAGGCTGATCAGGTCGGCGGGGGTGTCGCGCATGACGCGGGCCATGAACGGGTCGACGAGCGCGCTGCCGCCGACGCCGAGGTTGCGCAGGTCCACGCCCCCGAGTCGGGCGGCGAGGGCGGGCCAGGTCCGCGCCGGCGACGTGGCGTTGGAGCCGTGGCTGATCGAGCTCCCGTGGTGGAGCCAGCGGCGCCTGTCCGTCGGCGCGGGTGTCACCGGGGCATCCGTCCGGAGTTCGACGAGGTCGACCTGCTCGTTGTGCGGCAGCCACAGCTCGACGAGTTTCTCGCCGGCGCCCAGCCCGGTGAACCGCGTGAGGTGCGGTGGGCCGGGCACGAGCTCGGTCACGCCGGTCTGGAGGTCCGTCTCGATGGCGTCGCCGCCGGTGAGCCGGTCGCTCGCGACGAGTCGGTGGTCGACCACCAGATCGATGCTCCCGCGAGGACGGTGGATACCGCGGTAGGCGAGGCGGGTGGGGTGGGTGACCAGCTCGATGCTCTCCGCGTCGGTGACCACCGCGACCCGGACCCCGGAGGGCTGCGCCTCGACCGACAGCAACTGCGGATCGGGGAACCGGGCGCAGACCCAGGCCGGAAGCCGGTGCGGCCGCAGCCCGCGCGAGGTCGTCTCGAGGTACTCGTGACCGCGCAGGAGCTCGGGCGTCAGGGGAGTGCGGATCGTCATGGGCCAAGTGTCCACTACGGGCGCCGTGTGGCCGGGCTGGTGGGAGCCTACGTATACCGGCGGCGGGGGGCTCGGCGCGGTCTAACAGGGCTAGTGACTTGCGAGGAGGTCGGCGAACATGGCTTCGTCCGCGTCCTTGAAGTAGTGGCCGTGGGTGCGCATCACGGTCTGGATGCTGTCTGCTCCCACAAGAACGACCTCGAAACGGTCGACGTCGGCGCGGTTGCGGTACTGCGCCTCGGTGTCCTCGTAGGCGGCGACGGCCAGCTCGGTATCGGTGAACTCGTCCTGGTGGATGAGTCGCTGTTCGTCGAAGCTGTAGACCAGCAGGAAGTGAACTAGTGACTGCGACATCGAGTCCTCCCTGGTTCGGTCTTGCTCGACTGTTCTGCGGTTACGAGGCAAGCGTAGCCACACGCTCCGGCGCAACAAGGAATCGTCCAATGTGCATTCAGCCAGCGCCCATAATCGGGCATTACTCGTCGCCTGAGATCTTGGTCCAGCAGGGCAAGGCCAACAGCCGAGTCGAGTTCAGCGGCGGTAGGCCGTCGTCGAGCGGGCGGAGTTTGGCGTAGAGGTCTCTGAGCGCACGCTTGTCGGGCAGGAATTGGCCGCCAGCGGCGCGTTCGAGCACGGTGAGCGTACTGATGAGATTGATGCTCCCGACCGACTGGCCGCTGTGCCTGAGTCGACGTAGACGATCGCTCTCCCGCGATGCGCGTTCGCGACCGTCGCGGTCGTCGATGAGTACGAGCACGTCGCTTCCCGACTCGGCAGCTACCGCGGCGTGGGCAATGACCATGGTCTCCCCGAGATCGCGGGAGCGTCGAATGCGCTGGGCGAAGGGCGTACCGCTAATGCGGGTGACCGCGCGTACCAACTGGTCCGTCTCGTCGTCGGAAAGGACTTCCAGATACTTCGGCGTGAGCTTGCTCATTACCCGTCCAGCAGCTTCAAACCGAGGATGTGTGGCCTTCTGTCGCATCTCTCGCGCGACGGTTTCCGGCACGCAGAGGGAGCCGAGCGTGCCGAACAGCAGTCGTTCGCTGTGCGAGGCGAAGAAGTTCAGTCCGGGTCCGGCGTCCATGATCGGGCGCGGGGTCATACCGTCCCGCCCTCGCGCCCCTCGTCGTCGAGGTCGCTCAGGTCGATACTGACGGTGGGAAGGTCGGATGCATCGAGCGATGAGACTTCGGCCCTGCGCGGAACGACACCTGCCTGTGCCAATTCGGCTTCCACTTGCTCGGCGTCGATGCCTCTCAGTGAGGCGATGGTCTGCGCGCTGACGACCCCCTCTGCGTAACCGGAGATTGCGCGAGCCAAGAGCTTTCGCGGTGGACGCGGCCGGTCGGATTCTGCTTCCAGAGATCGGTACTGGTCGCTCCATCCGTAGCGGGCGGCGAGCGTCGGGGTAGAGAGAGATCTCCACTCCTGCTTAGTCGACTCGGTGATGTACCCGGCACGTTCCAGGTTTATCGCGGCAATCGGCGGTGACACCAGAAACCACTGCACCACCGCTGACAAGTCCGCTTCGGAAAACGACACGCGCTGACCCAGGTGAGTTTCGAGTCCCTCTTCTGGGATCAGCAGGTGTCGCGCGAATGAGTCGGCGCGAACCTCTGCCGGAGAGCGTTCGCTGAGGTCTTGACCTGCGTTCCAGTCGTCGAAAATCACATGGGCAAGCTCATGGGCGAGTGTGCTTCGTTGCCTCATTGGGTGGCGAGTACGCGCAACGCCAATGAAGATGGCGCCGCGCGACGGATCCCGCATCGCTAATCCGTGCTGGTCTCGGTCCGCGTCGAGGACGGCGACATCGATCCCCGTGGACTGCTCGATGATCGCCGCGAGATCGCCCAAGGGTTGGACGCCGAGCCCATGCCTGGCGCGGAAGTCCATCGCCGCGCGCTTGCCGGCTTGCTCGGCGGACATTCCCTCTGTGCCCGTCATATGCTCGCGAATATCGCCTGGTCGTCGAGGTAGGCGTCCAGCTCAATGAAGTGAAGTAGCTGTTCGTGCATTTGCTCCATGGCCGATCCGTTGGTGGCTCGAGCGGCGAACTGCACTCGTTCGGAGGCGTCTGAGCCAGTCAGAAAAGCAACTGTCACGCCGGTGGCGTCGGCGATCTGGATGAGCTCGGGCATTTTGGCGGCGCGATGGCCGCTGACAACCCGGCTCAGCGTCGCTTGCGAGATCCCGGTGCGGTTCTGGAGTTCTCGCTGGGAGATGTTCGCCAGCTTGAGCGCAGCTGCAATCCTCGCACCGTGGGGCAGCGTTGGCATCCGGACCCCCTCCTGAATCACTACTGCAGAACTGATTCAGTGTAGCTGAGGAGTGGCCCAGCAGTCGAGCCCGTAGGTGGCGTTATGGGCGGCCACAGAGCGACGAACTTCCAGTGCAGTCCTCCTCGTCGTCGTCGGACTCGTCACCCATCGGGGCGGTGACCGACCCGCCCGGCCCGACCGGACCACCTGAGCGCCGGCGTCACCGCGGCCGGCGCCGCACCCCGCCGTAGATCCCCTGGCGGGTGATGACGCGTTGGAGCACGACGTCGTTGACCCGCGCCGGCACGCGCACGCCTTGGCCGGTGGGCGCGAACACGATCAGGCCGTCGCGGAGCGGACCGAGCACCGAACCCCATCGGCGCGGCGGCCGGCGGTAGGCGCGTAGCGGTCGGCCGGCGAGATGCGCCCGGATGTTGCGCGCGAGCAGGACGTGCCCGCGGTTGTGGGCGGAGGTGCGCAGCGGGTCGGTGGCCGCGACATCCCCGACCGCGAACACGCCCGGATGCCCGTTGACCTGCAGTGACGGCTCCACCGCGACGAAGCCGCGGTCGTCGAGCACCCCGTCGGGCAACCACGCGGTGTTGGGGGTGACGCGGCCGATCGCCCAGATCACCACGTCGGCGTCGGCCGGCGGCTGCCCCGTGGTCCAGGTGACGGGCCCGCCGGTGAGGTGGCGGGTGTCGTGGTCGGGCGGCAGGTCCGCGCGGTGCCCGGGGTGCATGCCCACGCCGAGGCGCTCGAGGCGGGACCGCACACGTAACCAGACGCGATGGTGGTGATGGGGCAGCGCGCGCTCGCCGGGGAAGTAGAGGTGCACGGCCGTGTCCGGCCACTGCTCGGCGACCTGCGCGGCCGCGCTCACCGCCGCCGCGCAGGTCGCCGATCACCGCCACCGACCCGGCCGCCGCAAGACGCTGGTGCGGCGAGGCGAGCTCGGCGTCGACGTTCGCCGCGCCCCGGAGGGTGGGGTGGCGCCAGAAACCGTTGGTCACCCCGGTGGCCACGACGACGACGTCGTACGGTTCCTCGGCCACTGTGCTGTCGCCCGCTGTGCCGTCCGCGAGGGTGACACGCACGAGCCGCTCGCGGGTGTCCAGGCCGGTCGCGGTGCCGTGCACGATGCGAGTGCGGTCGAGGCCGCGGAATCGGCGGTAGGCGATGCGGTAGTCCCGCTCCCACGCCTCCGGCCGGGCCAGGCGCAGGCCGAGCTCCTGGCCGCTGACGAACTCCGGCGTGGCGGTGATTCCCACGACGTCGGCATACCGGTGCAGCGCGATGGCGGTGAGGACGCCCGCGTCGCCGAGCCCGACGATCACGACGCGGGGGCGGGTCATACGCGGGCGGTGGCCTTCCTGGGCGGTCGCGGGAGGAACCGGGACACGCGCTGCACGACGTCGTCGTACTCGGGGCGGCGTTCGAGGCTGCGGCGCTCCATCATCGGGATGCTCACGCCCAGGAACATGGCGAGCATCGCGGCGGCGCCGACGAACACCCACCACGCGCCGGGCCAGGCGGCCAGGCCGAACAGGGCCATCGACAGCCAGATGCCGCACTCGCCGACGTAGTTCGGGTGTCGCGACCACGACCACACCCCGGTCTGCATGACCTGGCCCGGCGTGCGGGTGGCGAGGAAGCGGTGCATCTGCAGGTCGGCGATCGTCTCCAGGGCCAGTGCGGCGATGCCGACGGCGAACGCGACGATGTCCAACCAGCCGAGTGGCTGCCCCGCGCGCGTGGCCACCACGTAGACGGGAATGAGGCCCGCGAACACCACCAGGGTGGGGAATACGTGGATCCCCATGAGGTCGGCGACGAGGCCGAACTTCCCGGCCCGCTCGCGGACCAGCGGGTAGCGCCAGTCCTCGTGATGCATCCCTGGGAAGGTGCGGACCCAGTTGGCGGTGAGGCGGATCGCCCACGCCACCAGCACCGCCATCATGAGCCACCAGCGGACGTCGTTCACGCCGGCATCGGCGGCGACCCACCAGTAGAACGCCAGGAGCGGCGGGATGACCGACCAGTAGGCGTCGTACGTGCTGGAGTTCCCGAAGATGCGGCTGAACCCGAAGATGACCAGCGTCGCGACGATGTCCGCGATCAGCCCGTCCAGCCACAACTGCCCGGTGTCCGGACCCCACACCAGCCACGCCAACCCGGCGGCGATGGCGATGACGTACGCGACGGTGATTCGCAGGAGGGACGCGCCTCGACTCATGTCAGGAGGGTAGAGCGGCGTCCGGCTGTTGGTTGAGGTAACTGCGAATGTGGCCGGTTCGGTCTATCCCGGCGCGTGTGCGTCCAGAGGGAAATGAACGACCTCGTCGTCGTCACTTCCGAGAGAGCGGATGACGAGATTCGAACTCGCGACCCTCACCTTGGCAAGGTGATGCGCTACCAGCTGCGCCACATCCGCATCGCTTCGCAGGCTCGCTCTCGCTCACCGCGTTGCGAGAAAGAACTCTAGACCATCCCTCCGGGAGCTCGTCGGGGAGGTACCCCTCGGGCGCTCGCGTCGCCCGCCGGCCCTGGCACAAGCCAGTCGCCCGTCACCTGT
The DNA here is from genome assembly GCF_001658045.1 of Dietzia sp. 111N12-1. NCBI lineage: Bacteria > Bacillati > Actinomycetota > Actinomycetes > Mycobacteriales > Dietziaceae > Dietzia > Dietzia sp. 111N12-1. Next base: position 37,849 of record NZ_LSSV01000033.1, read on the forward strand.
CGGGGTTGGTGGCCGCCCCGTCGAGCCACAGCGTGTCGGAGGCGTCGGAGTGCGCACCGCCCTCCCCCACGTGCTTCGGATCGATCTTCGGACCCGTGGTGATGACATGGACCAGGGCCATCCCGTGTCCCCGACCCAGGTCGTAGTCCTCCTTGGAGCCACGCGAGGATCGGACCGGCCTTGGTCCCGGGGCCGAAGCCCTTCGCGGTGGCGGCATCGACCAGTTGCCGGGGAGTGAGTCCGGTCCTGGTCTCGATCGTGTCGAGGTAGGCCTGGAATGACATCGGGTTCTCCTTGCTGGTGGGTGGCGGCCGGTCGGTCAGGCGGCCGGGGTGTCCGGGGTTTCCGGGCGGACGGAGTAGGTGGCGACGATGTTGCCCGCCGGGGTCTGGGTGGAGCTTCGAAGCTGCAGCCGCGTGGTGGGTACGGAGTCGTCGAAGAGCCTGCGACCGTCACCGGTGATCACCGGGTGGATGGTCAGGGTGAGCTCGTCGACCAGCCCGGCCAGGACCAGTCGTCGGGTCGTCTCGATCCCGCCGCCCACGGCGATATCGCCGCCGGGCTGTGTGCGCAACTGCTCGAGGTACTCCGCCGGGTCGCCGGAGACGATCGTGCTGTTCCACGGCAGGTCCCCGGTCAGCGTCGAGGTGAGCACGTGCTTGCGGACCGGGTTGACCCACTGGGCGAACGGGTCGTCGGCGTAGGTGGGCCAGAACCCGGACCATTCCTGCCAGAGCGTGCGGCCCAGCACCAGGTCCGTGGTGGAGGCGGTCATCTGCTGCATGGACTGCATCTCGTCGGGGCCGAACGCGTCGAACTGCCAGCGCTCCGCGTGCTCGGACACGCCGTTGAGCGTGGAGAACATGTGCGCGGTGATCTTGCGGCTCATGATGATCCCTCCTGCGGGGTTTCGGTGGCCGGTCGAGCGGGTGCCCGTGGCCCGGGGGAGTTGCCTTCACAGGGGTAGACGGGACGGGTCGGCGAAACTGATCGGTGCCGGGGGGATTTCCTTGCCGCGCCGGTCGTCTGCAGGCCGGCGGGGTCGGGGCACCGGTTTCCACGCCTACGGCAACCGTGCGGGGAGGCCGAACTCGGAGAAGTGGTGCGCGCCGATGAAGTGGGTGATGGCCGAGATGCGGCCGGCGTCGGAGTCGAGGACGTGGATCGCGAACGGCTCCCAACGCTGGTCGACGGCCGCGTGATAGACCGCGACGGCTGGTCGGCCGTTGGCGGAGGTGGTGATGGTGCGCGCGTTGCGGCAGACCTCGCCAGGACCGCGCCACCACCGTTCGATCTCGGCCGAGCCGCGCAGCCAGAGTTCGAACGGCGGCATGGAGAACTCGGCGTCGTCGGTCAGGAGTGTGACCAGCCGGTCGACGTCGTAGGCCTCGAACGCCGCGACGTACTGCTCGAGCAGGCCCGCGTCGACGTGCGGGTCGGGGCGGGGCGACGACGACGAGGTGTTCTCCGTCGGGTGGGGGAGCGCGATCTCGTGCCGGGACAGGGTCTTCCGGGCACGGGCGAGTGCGGAGTTGACGGACGGGAGGGTCATGCCGAGCAGGTCGGCGCATTCCGCGGCCGAGTGGTCGAGGACGTCGCGCAGAAGCAGCACGACCCGCTGCCGGGGCGGCAGGTGCTGGAGGGCGGCGACAAAGGCGAGCCGGACGGACTCGCGCACGACTGCGGTGGCAGAAGGATCAATCCCGAGGTGTGCGTCGCTCGCCGGGCCGATCCAGGTGACCTCGGGCAGGGTCGCCAACATCGTGGGGTCGTCGGGCACTGCGCCGGGTTCGGTGAGGTCCGTGGGCAGGGCCCTGCGCTGTGGAGCCCGCGTCATGTCGAGGCAGACGTTGGTGGCGATCGAGTACAGCCACGTACGCAGGGACGATCGGCCCTGGAACCCGGCGCCGTCCCGGGCTTTCCACGCGCGGAGCATGGTCTCCTGGGTCGCGTCCTCGGCCTCGGCGAAGCAGCCGAAGTAGCGGTAGCAGTAGCCGAGGATCTCGCGCCGGTAGTCCTCTGCCTCGATCGTGTGCACGGAACTCAGTCTCCGCCGTGGCGCGGCGGTCGTGGGGTGGTTTACGCCTCGACTGACTGGTCAGCCTGCCGGGCGGTCAGCGGCAGCAGTTCGGGTCGAGCACCCCTCGCAGGGCGTCGAGGGACTCGGCGCGCGCCCGGTAGTAGACGTTCATGCCGCGACGTTCGGAGACGACCATGCCGGTCTTGCGCAGCTGCCCGAGGTGGTAGCTGACGGTGGATTCGGCCAGATCGACACCCGTCGCCAGATCGCAGGTGCACACGCCGTCGCCGTTGTCGGTGAGCAGGATCGACACCAGCTTGAGGCGGACCGGGTCGGCGAGGGCCTTGAGGCGCAGAGCCAATTCGAGGGCGGCGGCATCGTTCATGGGGGCGGCCGACACCGAGTCGCAGCAGATCGGCCCGCTGACGTCGATCACGGGGAGCGCTTTGGGCATGAACAGAGTGTAGCGACCCTCTTGACATATATCGAAGAGCAGGAGCATTCTGGTGGAGCAAACCGATTCGATATATGTCACACAGGTGGAGGCCGCCATGTCCCGTGTTCAACTCGCCCTCAACGTCGACGACCTCGACGAGGCGGTGACGTTCTACTCGAAGCTCTTCGGCGTCCAGCCCGCCAAGCTCAAGCCCGGCTACGCCAACTTCGCGATCGCCGAGCCGCCGCTCAAGCTCGTCCTGCTCGAGAACCCCGGCAAGGGTGGCTCCATCAACCACCTCGGCGTGGAGGTCGAGTCGTCGGAGAAGGTGCACGCCGAGATCGCCCGTCTGACCGACGAGGGTCTGTTCACCGACGAGGAGATCGGCACCACCTGCTGCTTCGCCACCCAGGACAAGGTGTGGGTCACCGGACCGGCGGGGGAGAAGTGGGAGGTCTACACCGTCCTCGCCGACTCCGAGACCTTCGGCACGAGCCCACAGCACCTCGACGACCCGGCCGATTCGACCCGTTCCGAGGAGGCCGCGACCGCGGGCACGTCCTGCTGCTGAAGGCCCTCGTCGTCGTCGTTCCTCAGTCCACCGACGGCGCCCACTGCACACCGTTGATGTGCGCCCCACCGTCGACGAACAGGGTGTTGCCGGTGAGGTAGCGGCTGGCGTCGCCCGCGAGGAACGCCGCCACCGGGCCGATGTCGGCGAGCGGGTCGCCGACGCGGCCCATCGGGTTGGCCGCCGCCATGCCCGCCGCCATCTCCGGATCGGCCTCCGCCACCCGCCGATAGGCCTCGCTCTGCGCGCCGGGGCAGATGACGTTGCAGCACACCTGACGCGGCGCCCACTCCCGGGCGGCCGTGCGGGTGAGCGTCCGCAACGCCTCCTTGGCCGCGTTGTACTGCACCGAGTACATGTGTGCGTTGACGCCGTTGAGCGAGCACAGGTTGATGACCCGGCCGGTGCCACGCTTCTCCAGCTCCGGCAGGGCCGCCTGCATCGCCCAGAACGCGGCCATCACGGCCATGTCGAAGCCCGCGCGCAGCTTCTCGTCGGTCATGTTCTCCAGGCGGGCGAACCCCGATCCCCGCCAGGCGTTGTTGACCAGGATGTCCAGGCGGCCGAAGCGGTCGGTGGCGGCGTCCACCATGGCCAGGACCTGCTCCTTGTCGGTGACATCGGTGCGCACGAACTCGGCCTGCGCACCCCACTCGTCCCGCAGCCACTGCGCGGTGTCCGTGCCGGCGGCCTCGTTGATCTCGGCCACCACCACCGACGCGCCCTCGCGGGCCAGCGCCCCGGCGATCCCCCGGCCGATGCCCATCCCGGCACCGGTCACCACGGCCACCCGTCCGTCCAGAGTTCCCATGCCCATCCTTAAGTCGGTTTCTTAAATTGATTACTGGAACAAGTTCTACTAGAAACTCTGCGCCCGGCGCGGCGGATCGGCGACGGCTCGGGCCATGGCGGTGGGCGGCGGCCCCGATGTCGAGAACCCGCGACCTGTTCCGTCTCCCCGGTGAAGCGACCACACTGGGTCGCACAGCACGAGGAGGTTCTGTCATGGCCAAGTATTTAATGCTCAAGCACTACCGCGGCTCCGCTCCGGAGGAGCCCACCTATCCGCCGCTGGGCGAATGGGACCCCGACGACGTCGCCGCCCACTTCCAGTACATGGAGGACTTCGCGGACCGGTTGCGGGACTCCGGGGAGTACGTGGACTCCCACGCACTGTCGGAGTCGGGGACGTGGGTGCGGTACGACGGCGAGGGCCGCCCGCCGCTGACCGACGGCCCCTTCGCCGAGACCAAGGACCTGATCGCCGGCTGGATGATCATCGATGTGGCCGACTACGACCGGGCCCTGGCGCTCGCGTCCGAGCTGTCCGCGGCGCCGGGCCCGGGCGGCGAACCGATCCGCGAGTGGCTCGAACTGCGGCCCCTGCTCACCGCTCCCACGGAGATCGAGGACTGACCGCGGCCGGTCCGCCTCAGTCGGCCCAGCGCAGGCCGAGCAATTCCATCGCGCGGTTAAGGTCTGCGTCACCCGTTCCGAGACCCGCGTTGTCGAAGCGCGGCGCCAGGATGGCCGACACGTCCCCATCTCGGGAGCGTTCGAAGATCGCCCACAAGGTGAGGTCGTCCCCGTGTCGGGAGGCGAATTCGATTCCGTCGAGTGGGACGTCGTCTACGTCCGTGACCCCGTGGAGCCAGGAGGCGATTCCCCGTGTGAGGGTGCGGGGTCTCGCGTCCCTGATCGCCGCAGCATCGAGGTCGTCGGACACCCGCGAGCTGGGCCTGAATCTCGCGAGGAGCTCCAGAAGGCAGGCGAGCCGGGTCTCGCCCACGTAGAGGGTCCGCCAGGAGCCTCCGGGGTCGTCCCACCGTCCATCGAATCGGCCGTCCTCGGCGTAAGCCCAATCGGTCCACTGCCACGGTGTGGGAGCGAATCCCACGCGGTGAACTGTTATGGCGGTGTGTCTCCGGACGACTATGTCGCCGGCGTCGGTACGGACTACCGTCTCGCGGCTCATCCGACCGATACGAATTGACGCGCGGCGGCGAGCACCATCGGGCCGGTTTCTCCGACGTCACCATCGCGGAGCAGCAGAGCCGGGGCCCTGTCATCGAGAAGCGGATTGAGTCCTTGCATCCACGCCTGGGCGACCGCCGGGGAATCGCGCTCGCAGATCATTCGAGCGATCCGGTAGGCGATTCGAAGCCGTTCCACGGTTTCCGGCCCGGCGATCTGTCGGGTGCCGTCGGCCCATCCCCGTACCGCACGGGTTTCTTTGACCTGCCCCAAGTAGGCGACCAACCGATCACCCAGGAGTGGCCGGAGTGCACCGACGAGCTCGGCGTTCGTCATCCGGTTCGCCTCTTCGAACGCGGCGAGATCCGGCCGCCGATGAAGTATCGCCATCGTGATGCTCCCTGACGTGTGGGCTGTCACTGCTGAATCCCACCTTGTTTCCCACATCGTATCCCCAGCAGGTCCCAGTGACCATCCCCATTCTGGCGTCGGGCACCCCGCACTGGCCGGTGGTTCGACCGGGAGCGCGGGCGTACCGTGCGGGCATGACCAACCCGGACGCGACCACCCCGATGCCCGACGAGAACCAGAACCGCGCAGAGGAGACCCTCGGTTCGCCCGTCCCCGAGGGCCGGGCCGCCGACGGCAGCTCGGTGCAGCGTGACCCCGACGACTGGGTCACCGGCGACGAGCCCATGACGGAGGCGCAGAAGAGCTACCTCGATACCCTCGCCCGCGAGGCCGGCGAGGAACTCCCGGCGACGCTGACCAAGGCCGAGGCCTCCGAGCACATCGACCGCCTGCAGAAGAACAGCCCGCGCACCGGCCACGCCTAGACGCACCGGTGCCATGACCGCCCCCGACCTCCGGACGCTGACGCCGCAGGTCATCGGCACCCTCATCCGCCGCGGCGCCGACTTCGCCACCGCCGAGGACGCCGTCCAGGAGGCGCTCATCCAGGCACTGCGCGTCTGGCCTGACGACCCACCGCGTGACCCCCGCGCCTGGCTGACCGCCGTGGCCTGGCGCAGGTTCCTCGACATCGTCCGCTCCGAGGGCGCCCGTCGGCGTCGGGAGCAGCGGGCGGCGGAGGAGCAGGGGCCGGGCTCGTCGTTGTCGCTGTCGTCGTCGTTGCTCGTGCCTCCGGACCCCACCGACGACACCCTCTGGCTCTACTTCCTGTGCGCCCACCCGTCGCTGCCGATGCCGTCGGCGATCGCGCTGACCCTCCGCGCGGTGGGTGGGCTGACCACCCGCCAGATCGCGCGGGCGTTCCTCGTGCCGGAGGCGACCATGGCGCAGCGGATCAGCCGCGCCAAGCGCACCCTCGCCGGCGAGCGCCTCGACCGGCCCGGCGAGGTGGCCACTGTCCTGCGGGTGCTGTACCTGGTGTTCAACGAGGGCTACACCGGCGAGGTCGACCTCGCCGAGGAGGCCCTGCGCCTGACCCGGCAGCTGTCGGCGTCGATCGACCACCCCGAGGTGCGGGGCCTGCTCGCGTTGATGCTGCTGCACCACGCGCGCCGCGCCGCGCGGTTCAGGAGCGGCGGGGCCGGCCGTGACAGCAACGACGGCGGCGACGACGACGACGAGCTCATCCCCCTCGCCGAGCAGGACCGCACCCGATGGGACGCGCGAGCGATCGCGGAAGGTGTCGCGATCCTGCAGGCAGCGCTCGCACGCGACCAGCTGGGGGAGTACCAGGCGCAGGCCGCGATCGCCGCTCTGCGCGACAACCCCGCGGCGCGGCTCGGGCGGGCCGTCGCGGTGGGCCACGCCGTCGGCCCGCACGCCGGCCTGGCGGCGCTGGTCGACCTGCCGGAGTCGCTGCCCCGGCGCACCGCCGCGCAGGCGTACCTCCACGAACTGGCGGGGGACACCGGCGGGGCCGCCGGGCTCTACGGCCGCGCCGCCACCGAGGCGACGTCGGTGGCCGAGCGCCGGTACCTGGCCCGCAAGGCAGCCGAGCTGCGGCGGGCGGAGTCCTGAGACCCGTACCGGCGGCCACGTTTCCAGCATGTTTCGAGTCGGCCCAGCCCCTCGCTGCGGGCGACCGCGCGGCCTAGAATTCGCTGGAGAAGGCGAGGTGCCCGCGATGACTCTTCAGAACCGGACGGCGTCACGGAGATCCGTGTCCGAGGACACCGCGGAGCGTGCCCTGCGGGATCTCGACGACCGACACCTCACCGAGGTCATGCTGCGGGAATTGAGGCGGCGCAGGACGTTCGCCAGGGTGGCCGACCAGGTCGACGGAGCCCTCCGGGCAGCGCGCTTCCCGATAGGGGATCCGTTCTGGCCGCCCGCCGACCCCGCCGCTGCCGCCCGTCGGGCGATGATCGCCTCCGCAGTGCACAGCGCCGTGCTGCAGGTACCCCACGCCTGCTCCACCGAGGCATGCGAGATCCTCATCGAGCGGGGCGTGGTCCCCGGCTCCACACCCGCAGATGCGCTGCGGACCTTCGCGAGGGACGGCCGGCTCATCGTGCTCCGCGGCGACCGACGCTGGGTCTACCCGCGGTTCCAGCTCGACCACTTCGACCCGCGCGACCCGGACAACATCGTCGCCATGATCAACCGGATGCTCGACGCCGGCCACTACCCCGAGGCCGCCACCGCGTGGTGGACAGCGCCGGCCGACTCGCTGCCGGACCGCCGCTCACCCATGGGGTTGCTCGGACAGGACCACGCCACCCTGCGGGAACTCGCGGCCATGTACGCGGCCGCGGCTGAGCTCTGATCGGTGAGGCCGCGCGGGCACACGTCCGCGGCGGAGGTGGCTCCGAATCCCTCCTGATCGCCGGCCTGGCCACTCGCCTAACCCCCGGCGGTCAGGCGGCAGCGCTCGCGGCCGCCGCGTACGTTGGGCGACACCTGCACGCCCCCTACCGAGGAGATCCCTGAATGTCCGATGCGCTCTACACCGTCGAAGCACTCTCCACCGGCGGAGGCCGGGACGGGCACGTCGCCACCGCCGACAAGGCCGTGGACCTGGAGATGGCCCCGCCGAAGGAACTCGGCGGCTCGGGCGAGGGAAACAACCCCGAGCAGCTGTTCGCCGCCGGGTTCGCCGCCTGCTTCCACTCCGCCCTGCAGAGCGCGGCGCGGGCGGAGAAGGTCACGATCGACGGCTCGTCCGTGGGCGCGCGGGTGTCACTGGTGCGTTCGGGCGAGGAGAGCATCGACATCGCCGTGGACCTCGAGGTCATCATCCCCGGCGTCGAGGCCGAGAAGGCCGACGAGCTCGCGAAGCTGGCCCACGAGCTGTGCCCGTACTCCCGGGCCACGCGGGGCAACATCGAGGTCACCGTCTCGGTCGGCGAGGACTGAGGCCCGGCGCCGACAGTGCGCTGCTCGGGGCGTGGATTAGGTGAACGGGCTACGAGAGCGTGCGATCCGTCAGCCACCAGGTCACGGCGCGGTGCACCGGCTCGCGCGTGGACCCGTCGCCCAGGCGGGGTACGTCGAACCACACCCGTAGAGGCGGCCCACCGATCACGGGCACGTCCACGAACTCAAGCGAACGCTGCCTCGAGTCGAAGTCCCACCTGTTGACCGTCGAGCACGAGATGACAGGCACGAAACCCGTCGCACAGATCACCTCGGCGCGCGGCTCGAGCGGAGTGAGGACCCTCGTCCCCGGGATCGCCGGATTCCAGAACGCCGGGTCCTCCGGCCCGAGCACGTCGCTGACGACCTGCGGCATCCCGCGGGGTATCGGAGGCGCCGCGCCGGGAGGTCCCGCGGCGTCCGGATCGGCGGCAGCGGTGGCGGGGCCGAGCGCGCTCACCGCGCCGACCAGGGCCACCGCGAGGCCGAGACGCCGACACGCGAAATGGGGCAGGGGCACGGCAACTCCTGGGTCGGTGAGAGTGAGATCCCACGCTAGCAGCGGGGTCGCGCGACCGGTTCCGCCTTCCACGAGCCGGCGGCGCTTCGATGAGGGGCTGTCCTCGTCGTCGTCGTCCATTTCGTCGTCCCCGTCGTCGTCCCCGTTGTCGTCAGCGGCGCAGGACGCGATGCCCCAGCACAGCCGCACGGGACGGCGTAGGCCGGAATTCGCCCTCGTTCGCTGATAACGTGCACAGAGCCGACCGATATCCCCATACGGTCCGAGCCGACTCAGGGACGAACACGCCATGCGCCACAGAGTGACCAGATCCGTCTTCGCACTACTCGCCGGGGTCTGCGTCCTCGCCACGGTCGCGTGCAGTCCCGACGACCCGACGGCGGAGACGCCCGAGGTGAGGACCGTGAACCCGGCCGAGCCGCTCCCGCCCGCCTCGACGATCGCGGGGTCGCAGCCCTTCCTGGCCGTCGACATCGTGCAGGGCCGACAGTCCCGCCCCGTCGACCTCCAGGTGGACGGCGGCGACGACGGCGTATCGGTGACCTTCCGCGAGATCACGATCGAGCCGGGGGCGAGCACCGGCGAACACTGTCACTACGGATCTCTGATCGCCGTCGTCAAGCAGGGCGAACTCACGCACTACTCCGATCGCCACCCCGACGGCCCCCGCATCTACCGCGTCGGGGACTCGAACATCGAGGAAGCGGGCTCGATCTACGAGAGCCGGAATCACGGTACGGAGGACATGGTTCTGATGGCGACCTACGTGACCCCGGCGGGCAAGGAGCTCCTCGAGAACGACCTGAGCAAGTGCACGGCGTGAGGGGCCAGCCCGTCTGCTGAGGGGACAGCGGGGGTCAGCTGAGAGGTCAGCGGGGGAGCTGCCCGTCGTCGATCTTGATGACGGTGCCGGTGACCGCCTCGGACGCGTCGGACACCAGGTAGAGCAGCGTCGAATCGATCTGCTCGGGCTGCCCGAGGCGCCGACGCGGGAGTCCGGGCGCGATGTCGCCCACGCGGGCGAGCATGCCGTCGGTCATCTCCGAGGCGAAGACCCCCGGGGCGATCGCATTGACGTTGATGAACCTGCGCGACCACTCCACGGCCAGGGCCTCCGTCATCCGACTGACCGCGGCCTTGGTGGTCGAGTAGAGGGCTGCTCCGTTGCCGTCGTACTGGTAGGCGCTCATCGACGTGATGTTGACGATCCGGCCCGGCATCCCTGCCTCGATGAGGCGGCGGGCCACGCCGGTCGCCATGAGCCACGGGCCGCGGACATTGGTGTCCAGCACCGCGTCCACCAGCTCCAACGACATCTTGTGTGCACGCTGCGCGTCCGGGATGCCGGCGTTGTTGACGAGGATCTGGGGGAGGCCGATCTGCTCGGTGACTCCGGTGAGGCAATCCTCGATCGAGGCGGGATCGGTGACGTCGAGCCGGACGCCGTGTGCCTTGCCGCCGCTCCGGCCGATGGATTCGACGACCTCCCGGATCCGCTCGGTGCGCCGCCCGGTGACGACGACAGTCGCGCCCGCGCCTGCGAGCACGTGGGCGAACCTGGCGCCCAGTCCGGCCGTCGATCCGGTGACGATCGCGACGCGTCCCGTGAGGTCATCAGCAGTCATGGTGGGGTCCTATCGGTCGTGGGCCCGAGAGCGGCCGGGTTCAGGAGAAGCCGGGTCAGGAGAAGAGGTCGGGCAGGCCGTCGGACACGCGGTCCGGGAACTCCGGCTCCTTCTTGGCGAGGAACGCGGTGACGCCAGCCCGCACGTCCGCCGACTTCCCACGGGTGTAGATGCCGATCGACTCGGCGCGGTGGGCCACCTCGGGATCGGGCGCGCCGAGCATGCGCCACATCAGCTGGCGGGTCAGCGCGGCCGACACGGGCGACGTGCCGCGCGTCATCTCGCGTGCGACCTCGATGGCGCGCGGGAGGACCTCGTCCGCCGGGAGCACCTCGCTCACCAGTCCTCTCTCCAGAGCTTCGGCGGCGAGGATCGTCTTGCCGCCCACAGCCCATTCGATCGCGGTCGAGATGCCCACGATGCGGGGCAGGAACCACGTCGAGCACGCCTCCGGGACCAGGCCCCGGCGCGTGAACACGAACCCGAACTTGGCGGTGTCCGCGGCGATGCGCACGTCCGTCGGCAGGGTCATGGTCACCCCGACGCCCGCGGCCGACCCGTTGATCGCCGAGATGACCGGCTTGGTCATGCGGAAGATGCGCAGCGCGACCTGACCGCCGGTGTCCGGCGGGGCGTCGCCGGTGTCGGCATCGGGGTCAGCGGCGAACGTGTCGCCCCCGCCCGAGATGTCGGCCCCCGCGCAGAACGCCCGGCCCGTGCCGGTGAGGACCACGGCACGCACATCGTCGTCCGCATCGCAGTTGTCCAGGGCGGTGATGATGTCCGTCAGGTTCTCGTAGGTCGCCGCGTTGAGCCTGGCCGGACGATTGAGCCGGATCACGGCGATCTCGCCGTGGCGATCGAGGATGACCTCGGGCTGGTCGGGCGGGGTCTCGGAAGCCTGATCCGGCGAGGGCTGCATGATGTCGGACGTTACCTGCGCCGAGCAGCGGCACCGGCCGGATCGCGTGCTTCGCATACCAAGAACCGAGGGACACTGACTGCCTCACCGTTCACAATGTTGCTGTCGTAGACGTGTGCGAAGGTGGCCGCATGAATCAAGGACAGAATCACCTGGTCGCCACCATCGCGGATATGCGGACTGGGCCCTTCGTGCCCGGGCGCAACGCGGCAGCGGAGGCGCTGGCGAAGAAGAAGCGCCATCTGCGTGCTCCGCACGTCGCGGCTCTGAACGCAGTGGCGGATTCGGTAGCGGATGCAGAAGGGCTCCAGCATGGACTGGTGCCGTACGTCGATCCGCAGCTCGGGGGCGTTGACGCCCGGGTGTTGGTACTACTCGACAATCCGTCGACCAAAGCGGAAGCGGGAACTGGTTCTGGCCTGCTCAGTCTGGAGAACGATGATCGCTCCGCGAAGAATTGTGCAACCTTCTACAACGACGTCGAGCTGGGTCCAGAGTTGTTCGTCCATTGGAATGCCGCGCCGGCTCCGATCGCAGGCGAGAAGAACGGTGCGTCGTCGCCGGCTGAACGCGAACGGGGCGCGGGGTGGCTCAGGGAGATTGTCGCACTGCTGCCCAATCTCGAGGTCGTTCTTCTCATGGGTGACCACGCGCGGGATGGGTGGCAGCGGGCGGGTCTCGAGCTTCCGAACGTTCACGTTCCCGAGGACGTTCCGCATCCATCGCAACGCGGGCTCAACAACCGCGACGGCAGGACGCGACTCCGGCGAGCGCTGCTCGAGACGAAGGACGTGCTCGAGGGGCGAAAAAAGATCATCACCAAGGCGTCTGCCCCCTCGTCCCAGACACCGGCGCCAAGGGCCGGAGCGTTAGCGCCTGTGTCCGGAACGTGGGCCTGGTGGCCCACATTCGAGCACTACTGTGCACCGGGTTCCGCCCCGCGGGGCGTCTCGGCGGACTTCAAGAAGATCGAGCGCACAATTGACCAGGCCGACATTCCGAACGGCAAATGGGGAGTCATAGCGCGACGAGCCGGGTCGGATTGGACCATTGTGTCCCGACGGAAAGACGGACGGACAGTGGACCTCGCCGACTACCAGGCGGTCAAATACGACGGGGCGCGTCAAGGCGGTTCGCGAGGAAACCTCGGTCCGGTGCCGCCGGGTCACCAGCTCAGCATGCGCACGCGGGACCTCGACGCCTGACCGAATACTCGTCACGTTCGGCTCTCTCCGCAACTGCGGGGCGTCAGCGGGCGCCCATCTCGTCGTCGTCGTTGTCGTTGTCGTTGTCGTCGAGACTTCCGGTGCCGGGGCGGCCCCAACGCGAAGAGCGTTCCGCGCACCTGCCTCTCGCAGAACGTGCGCGTAACGCTCTTCGCGACGGTGGGCTGGGTCGCGGGGCGTGGGGTGGGGCGTGGGATCAGAGCATCTGCCGGAGCATGTACGGCAGGATGCCGCCGTGCTCGTAGTACGCCTCCTCCGCCGGGGTGTCGATGCGGACCTTCGCCGTGAACTCGACCGCCGAGTCGCCCTCGCCGGCCCGGACCGTCACCTCCTCCGGAACGCTGTCCCGGCCCTCGAGCCCGGTGATGGAGAACAACTCGTCGCCCTTGAGGCCGAGACTCTCGGCGGACTCGCCCTCGGGGAACTGCAGGGGCAGGACGCCCATCCCGATGAGGTTCGAGCGGTGGATCCGCTCGTACGACTGCGCGATCACCGCCCGTACCCCCAGCAGGGACGTACCCTTGGCCGCCCAGTCCCGCGACGACCCGGACCCGTACTCGGCCCCGGCGATCACCACCAACGGCACGCCCTCCTCGGCGTAGCGGTTCGAGGCGTCATAGATGCTGGTCTGCTCACCGCTGGGGAAATGGGTGGTGACCCCGCCCTCGGTGCCGGGCGCCAACAGATTCCGCAGCCGGACGTTGGCGAACGTGCCACGGATCATCACCTCGTGATTGCCGCGCCTCGACCCGTACGAATTGAAGTCCGCCGGCTCGACCCCCTGCTGCTGCAGGTACTCGCCCGCGGGCGAACTGGGCTTGATCGCCCCGGCCGGTGAGATGTGGTCCGTGGTCACAGAATCGCCCAGCAGCGCCAGGACGCGGGCGTCGGTGATGTCCCGCATCGGCTCGGGCTCGACCGCCATTCCGTCGAAGTACGGCGGCCGGCGGATGTAGGTGGAGTCCTCGATCCAGTCGAACTTGTCACCCCCCGGCACGTCCATGCCGCGCCAGTTGTCATCCCCGTCGAAGACGTCGGCGTAGCCCTTGGTGAACATGTCTGCCTCGAGATTGGCGTCCACGACCTCCTTGATCTCCGCCGAGCTGGGCCACACATCACGGAGGTAGACCGGCTCGCCGTCCGAGCCCGTTCCGAGCGGGTCCTCAAGAAGGTTCTTGCGCATCGTCCCGGCCAGCGCATAGGCGATGACCAGCGGCGGGGACGCCAGGAAGTTCATCTTGACCTCGGGGTGGATGCGGCCCTCGAAGTTGCGGTTGCCCGACAGGACCGCGGCGACGTTGAGGTCCTTGTCATTGACCGCCTTGCTCACCGCCGGGGTCAGCGGCCCGGAGTTGCCGATACACGTCGTGCAGCCGTAGCCGACCAGATCGAACCCGAGCTCCTCCAGGTAAGGGGTGAGGCCGGACCGGTCGTAGTAGTCGGTGACGACCCGAGACCCGGGGGCCAACGTCGTCTTGACCCACGGCTTGGGCTTCAGACCACGCTCCACGGCCTTCTTGGCCAGCAGCGCCGCTCCGATCATCACCGAGGGGTTGGACGTGTTGGTGCACGAGGTGATCGCCGCGATGACCACGTCCGCGTGGTCGAAGATCACCGGCGCCTCGTCGCCGTCGATCATGATCTCCGCCGGATCGCTCGGCCACCCGAGCTCGGCGTTGGCGGTCAGCTGCTCCTCGGAGTAGTGGCGGGGAGGCTCGTTCTTCGCCGTAGTGGAACCGGGGGAGACCGGGTCGCTGGCGGGGAAGGAGTCCGCCGAGGCGTCATCCAGACTCCCGTCGTCCTTCTCCGACCGGTTCTTCTCCTCATCGAGATTGCCGAGCACCACGGCCGGCGCATCGCCCAGCGCGATGCGGTCCTGCGGCCGCTTGGGCCCGGCGATCGACGGGACCACCGTCCCCAGGTCCAGCTCGATGACCTCGCTGTACTCGGCCGGGTTGTCCGGGTCGTGCCACAGGCCCTGCTCCTTGGCGTAGACCTCGACCAGCTCGATCTGCTGTTCCGACCGACCCGTCAGCCGCAGGTAGTCCAGCGTCTCGTCGTCTACCGGGAAGATGGCGCACGTCGAGCCGAACTCGGGGCTCATGTTGCCCAGTGTCGCCCGGTTGGCCAGCGGGACCGCCGCGACGCCCGGGCCGAAGAACTCCACGAACTTGCCCACCACGCCGGTCTGGCGCAGCAGCTCCGCGACGGTGAGGACGAGATCGGTGGCCGTGGTGCCCTCCCGCAACTCGCCGGTCAGCTTGAGCCCGATGACCTGCGGGATCAGCATGCTCATCGGCTGGCCGAGCAACGCGGCCTCCGCCTCGATGCCGCCGACGCCCCAGCCCAGCACGCCGAGACCGTTGACCATCGGCGTGTGGGAGTCGGTACCGACGAGCGTGTCCGGGTAGGCCTGGGTCATACCGTCGGTCCCCTCGCGCGTGAAGACGACCCGGGACAGGTATTCGAGGTTGACCTGGTGGCAGATGCCGGTGTTCGGCGGGACCACCACGAAGTCGGCGAACGACTCCTGCGCCCACCGGAGCAGCTGGTAGCGCTCCTGGTTGCGGCCGAACTCCAGCTCGGCATTGACCTCGAACGCATCCGGGCGGCCGAATACGTCCGCGATGATCGAGTGGTCGATCACGAGCTCGCCGGGGATGAGCGGATTGATCTTCTTGGGGTCGCCGCCGAGGTCGGTGATGGCATCGCGCATCGCGACCAGATCCACCACGCACGGCACCCCGGTGAAGTCCTGCATCAGCACCCGGGCGGGCGTGTACTGGATCTCCCGCTCCGGCCGGGACTGGGGAGTCCACTCCCGCAGTGCCTCGACCTGCTCGGCCGTCACCACTCGGCCGTCCTCGTTGCGCAGAAGATTCTCCAGCAGGACCTTGAGGCTGTAGGGGAGCGGGACCGCGGTGGAGACCTGATCGAGTCGGTAGACCTCGTAGTCCACGCCCCCGACTGCCAGCGAATCCCTCGAACCGAAACTGTTGACACTCATGACCGGCCCTTTCGTAGAGGTGCCGGTGCGGCCCGTGCTAGTGACGAGGATCACCGGCGTTGTTGCCGACCCTACTCCCGAAAACCGGAAGTTATAAGGCGTCACGCGTACCCGGGCTGGGGCTCGAGAGGGTCCCGCGCACCCGCTTGTCGCGGGGTGTGCGCGGGACGCTCTTCGGCAACGGTCAGCGTGGTGTCGCGGCGGGGGAGTCCTCTGACACGCCGCGCGTCCGCCCGCGACGGAACAGCGGTTCGAGCTGCGCGTCCTCCTCGGCGGTGGCGATGCGGAACGGAGGCTCGGCCGGTGTCGGCGGGCTCTGGCGCTCGTGACCACGCGTGGCCCGCAGGCTCGCCACGACCGACACGGTGAGGATGGTCGCGATCACGGCCAGCGAGATGGGGGTCGGAATGTAGAAGACGTCGATCTTGAGCAGCATCTTCGCGCCGACCCACATCAGCACCAGTGCCAGCCCGATCTTGAGGTAGACGAACCGGTGGACCAGATCCGCCAGCAGGAAGTACATCGCGCGCAGGCCCAGGATCGCGAACGCATTGGCCGTGAAGACCAGGAACACCTCGTCGGTGACCGCGAAGATGGCGGGAATGGAGTCGACGGCGAAGACCACATCGGTCGTCTCGACCAGCACCAGCACAGCCAACAGGGGAGTGGCCATGATCAGCCCGCCCTTACGGACCAGCAGCCGCTGACCGTGGAACGTGTCCGTCATGGGCACCAGCCGGCGGAAGGCCGCGAGAATGCGGGACTGGTCCGGGTTGAGGTGCTCGTCGCGCTGGCGGATCATGCGAAAGCCCGTGTACAGCAGGAATGCGGCGAAGATGTACGGGATCCAGGAGAAGTTCTGGATGAGCAGCGCGCCGCCGGCGATGAAGATGCCGCGGAATACCAGCGCGCCCAGGACGCCGAGGAACAGGACCCGGTGCTGGAACTGGGCGGGCACCGCGAAGTGGGCGAAGATGATCGCCCAGACGAAGACATTGTCCACTGCCAGGGACTTCTCTATGAGATACCCGGCGAAGTACTGCTGGCCTAAGTCCGCGCCCCAGACCGCCCAGACGATCGCGCCGAAGCCGACGCCGAGGGCGATCCAGACGGCAGACCACACCGCGGCTTCCCTGACGCCGATGACATGTGCTTTGCGGTGGGCGACGAGGTCGATGGCCAGCATCACGACGATGAAGGCGATGACCGCGAGCCAGAGCCAGAGAGGGGTGTGCATTATCGGGGACCTTTCGATCAGTGGGTGATCGAAGGTCTCTCCCGGCCTGGTCGGCCCGCGCCGCCGGGCCCGAGGGCCGGAATGACGACGACGCGTGTGAGGGATACTCCCCTTCTGGTGGAATCAGGTTAGCGACACCGGCAGGGCGGCGCAACGTCGGGTTCGTCACCTTGGCTGCACCTCTTGCCGGTTCGGCACGCTCCGCGCCCGGCTCAGGCGCGGAGCGCGGGGTCAGGCGACCTCGTCGTCGTCACCCACCGCTTCGCCGTCGCCGTCGTCGGCGGGGAGCTCGATGGCCTGCTCGGCAACGTCGGCCGGATTTGCCTCACGGAAGGGGTCCTCGACGGTCACCTCGGGCTCGTACTCCTCGGGTGCGGTGACTGAATCCGGGCCCGGGGTGTACTCGTCCGGGTCGATACGGTCCTCGGCGATCATCTCGTCCTCCTCCTGGCGCAGGGGCGTGTGCCTCCACCTCTAGCAGCCTCCCGCGAGCGGCGCCAGGGGCGGCGGCAACGAAAGATCGTCTCGCTGGCATCGTCCCGGGTCGAAAGCCTGTTGTGGTCGATGCTTCGGGGGGATCTTGCGGCGTGGAGGGGGCCTGTTGCGACGAGTCCACCTTGCTGGTTGAGGGCTTCTGCGCCAGTCAAGAGGGCTGGGCCTCGGGTGGCGAAATGTCCTGATTCAACCCTTGCGTACTCGAACGTGTGTGCGTACTGTAGAACACAGATTCGATACCGGTAGGCGGCGCACGGGCAGGGGGTGGGGCACATGGGCGGGAACGCAGACGCCGCGACCGGTGGCCCGTCCCCGTCTGGTGGTCCGTCCCCGTCTGGTGGCGGCTCCGGTTCCGCGGCGCCCTCTTCGCTGTCGGGGTTGCGGGCGGCGGCGCGGGAGGGGTGGATGGGCGAGAATCGTGCGGCGGCGCGCCGGTTCGTGGCCTGTTACGAGCTGTTTGTCGAATGCCAGCGCCGGGAGGAGTCCGGTGCGGGCGGCGG
>NZ_LSSV01000034.1:0-53752 GCF_001658045.1 Dietzia sp. 111N12-1
GTCAACTTGTGGAAGTCAGGTCTGACCGCGAGCGAGGGCGCTCGGACACCCTTGGCACGGTGCGAGACGCGTATGGTCGGCAACTAGTCTTCAACCTCGCTCAGCGTGCGTTTAATGTTCCAGCCATATCGCCCCAGTCGGTGAATCCCGACGGGTCGTGGCGGCCCAGGTTCGCGTGCTCGAACAGGCCCCAGCCCACGTCGCCGTTGCAGGTCGCCCGGGCCACATGGTCGACGGTGTTGAACGGCAGCATCGCCACCACGTCGGGAGAGGTCATGTCGTAGGAGACCGACTCGCTCCAGTCGCGGCCCATCCAGCGGCCGTGCGACCACGCCGGGTCGCCCACGTAACCCGAGCCCATGCTCAGCGGAACGCCGCCGAGGGTCTCGACCTCCAGCAGCAGCGGCTCGCCGCGGGGCGTGGTCAGGTGCAGCCGCGCGCAGTCGGGGTGACGGGTGCCGCTGCGGTAGTCGACCTCCATCCGCGGCCAGCCCAGCTGTTCGATCCTCCCGTCGGCGAACACCCGACTCGCGTGATTTAGCGTGCGGTGCCCGTCGGGGCTCTCCTGCAGGATCACGACCATCGCGTAGTCGTCGAAGCGCAGCGGCACGTAGGTCCACCAGAAGCCCTCCCGCGGCTCGGCCGCCCACCGGCCGGCGGGATCCGGCTCGCCGCTCGGCCGGATGCCCCACGAGCGATCCCGCGTCCCCAACCACACGTCGGGATCCACGGCGAAGTCGCGCCCGTCGACCGAGAGCGTGCCCGACCAGCTGCCCACCTGCGCGAACCGGCTCGCGTCGAGCATCGCGCGCGTGCCCTCGAGCAGCACGTGCCGGTCCTCGAGCACCGCGTCGAACGACCCCTCCCACGTCATGTCCACTGACAGGTCCGGGTGCTCGCACACCAGCCGCAGGGTGCGCAGCGGCTCTATCACCTCGATCCGGAAGCCCCCCACTGCGGGCGCGAGTGAGCGGGCGTCGAGGGCGTCGGAGAACCGCACGGATCGCTGGGTGTCGCCGTGGCGGACGGTGACGAACGCGTCCACGACCCCGAGGTTGGGATACACACCGAACCCTGTCACGAGGAACACGTCGCCGGTGCGGTCGTGCGCGTTGAAGTAGTAGCGGTCGTAGAAATTCCGGTCGCTGGTGACCACCTGTGCCATGGGCAGCGGCGTCTGGTGGACGGGGAACTCGTCGAGCGGGGTGGGTTTCACGTGGATCCTCGGGGCCGGGGGAGGCGGTCGGGCGGTGCGGTGCGGTGCGGTGGGGCGGGCGATCGGGGCGGTCCGGCGGGATGGGCGAGGTCAGTCGGCGATCAGGCGGGCGAGCATGGGGTGGTGGAGGACGTACTCGTCCGGGTGGGAGGGCGCCTCCTGCTCACCGAAGTGGATACGACGACGAGTGATCCGCGACAGGATGATGGCCTGCCGCAGCCCGGCGTAGACGTAGTAGAACGGCAGGTCACTGACGGTGGAGCCGGTCAGCTGCTCGTACTGCTCGACGGCCTCGGAGCGGTCGAACACGTCCGGGATCCCGGGGAACCCGAAGGTCACCGCGAGGTCCTGGAACAGGTCGTGGAAGTACAGGAACCAGCCCAGGTCGACCTCGGCCGGAGCGATGGCGGCCATCTCCCAGTCCAACACGGCCGTCGGGGTGGTGCCCTCGTAGAGGATGTTGCCGATGCGGGCGTCGCCCCAGCTCAACACGTCAGGCCCGGTCTCAGCCGGCCAGTGGACCTCGATCCAGTCGAAGGCGCGCTCGATCAGTGGGATCCGCAGCCCGTCCTCACGGGCAGTCCACTCGTAGTAGGCGCGCTGCTCGTCGACGTGCGCCCGCAGCGCGCTCATCCCGGGCGCCGGGGCCAGCGTCGGCAGGAGGTCGGCGGGCGCGGGAATGCGGTGGATCGCAGCGAGCACTGCCACGGACTCGCGCTGGAGCTCGGCCCGCTGCTCGGGCGACATCTCGAGCAACCAGCCGTCGAAGACGTACGGGGGATTGTCGACCGGCGCGTGCCCGGAGGCGCGGTCCATCACCAGGAAGGGCGTGCCGAGGATGGCCGGGTCCTGCTCGAGCCAGCGGACACGGGGGACCGGCAGGTCGGTGCCTTCGCCGACCACCCGCATCACGTCGAACTGCTTGGCCAGGTCGTAGACGGGGAACACCGGGAACGCGTCGTCCTGCGGACACATCCGGGCCACCAGCTGCGCGGACTGGGGCTCGGCTGTGCCCCCTGTCGAGGCCGGGCCGGCCGGGGTCCAGGTGGCGTCGAAGAGGACCGAGATGTTCGACATCCCCGAACTCTCCGGCCTGCTCACCGCCGAGACCTCGACACCTGCGGAGGCGTCGACCTCGTCGCGGGCCGCGAGCCAGGCGGTGAGGCGGTCGCGGAACTCGTCCAGGTCCGCCTCGCCCGAGGTCACCCGTTGGTGCAGTGGTTCGTCGGAGCGTGCGGTGGTCATGCGATCGTCGTCATGTGGTTCGGACCCTTCGTACGGACCTGATGCGCGGGCGGGACCCGCGATGAGCACAGTGTGGCCCAACGCACAATCCGGGGGATCCGAAATGCGCATCCCCGCAGTCGCCCACGCGGTCTGGGGCGGCGGACCTCGTCGTCGTACTTCGACGCAGTGCTTCGCGGTAGTTCCCCGGACCGACAGGGGGTGGGGAGATCGGTGATCCGTCACCGACATGGGCGGATCGGTAGCCTCTGGGCGTGGGCCGCCACGGCCCTTACTGCAACGGTGAACGTAGAAAAAGGTGTGTTGTGTCGGTCCCCTTGAGCATCCTCGACCTGGTCTCCATCTCGGAGGGCTCCACCGCGCGTGAGGGCATCGCCGCCTCGATGGAGTCCGCGCAGCTCGCCGACCGGCTGGGCTACTCGCGGCTGTGGTTCGCCGAGCACCACAACACCCCCAACCTCGCCTCCAGCGCCACGGCGCTGCTCATCTCCCAGGCCGCGTCGGTGACCGAACGGATCCGGGTGGGCTCCGGCGGCGTCATGCTCCCCAACCACGCCCCGCTCATGGTGGCCGAGCAGTACGGCACGCTGGCCAACATCCACGGCGACCGCATCGACCTGGGACTCGGCCGCGCGCCCGGCACCGACGGCATGACCGCCCAGGCGCTGAGCCGCTCGTCCGCCGAGCCGCAGGCCTTCGCCCGGCACATCTACGACCTGCAGGGCTGGTTCGGCGAGGAGGGCACGGCGCGCAGCACCCCGATCCTGTCGTCGGTCTCGCAGAACACGGAGGTGCCGATCTGGGTGCTCGGCTCCACCGTCAACGGCGCCTCCATCGCCGGTCAGCTGGGCCTGCCGTTCTCGCTGGCCTCCCACTTCGCGCCCGACCAGATCGATGACGCCATCCGCGTCTACCGCGACTCGTTCAGCACCGAGGCGCCCACCGCGCGCATCGACAAACCCCAGGTGATGGCCGGTATCAACGTGGTCGTCGCCGACACCGACGAGGAGGCGCAGCGGCAGTTCACCACGCTTCAGCAGATGTTCCTCGACCTGCGGGCCGGGCGCAGCCGCAAGATCCAGCCGCCCGTCGACCCGTCCGAGTTCGCCGGCAGCACGCCCGCGATGCTCGAGATCAGCGCCGTCGGCTCGCCCGCCACGGTCAAGGCGCAGCTGGACGAGTTCGTCGAGCGCACCGACGCCGACGAACTCATCACCGTCACCTACGCCTACGACCCGGTCGTGCGGAACCGGTCGATCGAGCTGCTCGCCGACCTCTGGTTCTAGTAGCGCGTCGAACCCATGGAATTCCTCACCATACTGTTCCTCATCGGTATCACCGCCGAGGCGATGACCGGCGCGCTGGCCGCCGGTCGCGAGCGCATGGACCTGTTCGGAGTGGTGATCGTCGCGTGCGTCACCGCCATCGGCGGTGGCTCGATCCGGGACGTCCTGCTGGGCCACTATCCGCTCATCTGGGTGGAGAATCCGTCCTACCTCGCGTTGGTCGCGCTGGCCGCGGTCGTGACCGTGTTCGTCGCCCCGCTCATGCGGCACTTCAGGGTGCTCTTCCTCGGGCTCGACGCACTCGGGCTGACCGTCTTCGCGATCTTCGGTGCCCGGATCGCCCTCGAGATGGGCCACGGCGTCGTCATCGCCGTCGCTGCCGCGGTCATCACGGGCGTGTTCGGGGGAGTCATGCGTGACCTGCTGTGCGACCGGGTGCCGCTCGTGTTCCGGCACGAGTTGTACGCCAGTGTCGCCATCCTGGCCGCGCTCGTCTACGTGGGTCTCGCGGCTGCGGGCGTCCCGGAGAACTGGGGCGCGGCGATCACTCTGGTCGTGGGGTTCGGCCTGCGAGTGGCCGCGATCCGCTTCAGACTCTCACTACCGGTGTTCGACTACCAGGAGATCGAGCACCGTCGACCCGGACGTCGTCGGCACCGCTGGAGCCGGGTCTCGTCTAGAGACCTGGACTGACGCATCGGGCTCGTCAAGGACGGCGCGTCCCCGGCAGCGCGGGCGCCCGGTCGACCGGAAGCGTACCGGCCCTGCCGCTGGTAGAACGGGGCATGGCCATCGACGCACTGGAACCCCACCCGCTCGTCCGCCTACTCGGCAAGCCGACGGCCGACTTCACCGCCGCCGACCTCGTGCGGGCCGCCGAACAGCTGGAGCTGAGCCAGGTCAACCTGCGCTACGTCGGCGGCGACGGCAGGCTCAAGACGCTCGCCTTCCCCATCAATTCGCGCGAGCACCTCCACGAGGTGCTCACCCGCGGCGAGCGGGTGGACGGCTCGAGCGTCTTCCCCGGCACCGACACCGAGGCCAGCGACGTCTACATCGTCCCGCGCCACCGCACCGCCTTCCTCAACCCCTTCGGGGAACGCACCTCACTCGACGCGCTCTGCTCGTTCTACGCTCCCGACGGCACGCCGCTGCCCTACGCGCGCGAGCAGGTCGTGCGCCGCGCCGCCGAGATGCTGACGCGGGAGACCGGCATGACGCTCGAGGCCTTCGGTGAGCTGGAGTACTATCTCGCCGCCGAGCCCGAGCCGATCTACCCCGTCGAGTCCGAACGCGGCTACCAGGAGTCGGCGCCCTTCTCTAAGCACGAGCGGGTCCGCGAGCAGGTGCTGGGGCACCTCCGCGAGATGGGGGTCGCGATGAAGTACGTGCACGGCGAGGTCGGCAACATCCTGACCGATGACCGACAGCTGGTCCAGCACGAGATCGAACTCCAGCCCGTCCCGCTGGAGCAGGCCGCCGACGCCATCGTCCTGACCAAGTGGGTGGTGCGTCAGGTCGCCTACGCCCACGGCCTCGAGGCGACCTTCGCCCCGCTGGTGAGCGGCGACGGCGCGGGCAACGGACTGCACATCCACAGCCGCCTGGTGCGCGACGGCACCAACGTCATCGTCGACGACGCCGGCATCACCGACACCGCGCGCAGACTGATCGCCGGCTACCTCTCGGCCGCCCGGGCACTGTCCGCGTTCGGCAACACCGTCCCCACCTCCTACCTGCGGTTCGCCGAGGGCGACGAGTCGCCCGAGGACATCTGCTGGGGGATGCAGGACCGTACCGGCCTGGTCCGGGTCCCGCTGGCCTGGGGCGGCGACGTCCTGGCCGACATGGTCGCCCACGCCAACCCCGGCAGCTCCGAGCCGATCCCCGAGCCCGCCACGCACCCCCAGACCGTCGAGTTCCGGCTCGGCGACGGCTCAGCCGACGTGCACCTGCTCCTGGCGGGCATGGCAGTGGCGGCCAGGCGCGGGCTCGACGACCCGGGCAGCCTGGAGCAGGCCGAGCGCCTCAACGCCGCCGACGGCGAGGACTTCGAGACCCTGCCCACCTCGTGCGCGGAGTCGGCCGACGTGCTGGAGGCCGAGCGCGAAATATTCGAGGCCGACGGTGTGTTCCCCGCCGCGCTCATCGACTCGGTGCTCGCGGGGCTACGCGGTGATGACGACGACGATGACGACGGCAACGACGACGACGACGAGGTGGGCGACTCCGGAAGCGGAGAGGCCGACCGGGATGAGCTCATCCGCCGTCACTGGCACGTCGGCTGAACCTGCCCGGTCGGCGAGGTGGTCCGGGGGAGCGGGCCAGCCCCCTGCCCGCCCGCTACGATCCGGTCTCGAGCAGTTCGGAGATCAGCGCGCTGACCCGCCGCTTGATCTCGTCGCGGATAGGCCGGACGGCCTCGATTCCCTGGCCCGCGGGGTCCGCGAGCTCCCAGTCCTCGTAGCGCTTGCCGGGGAAGACCGGGCACGCGTCACCGCAGCCCATGGTGATGACCACGTCGGACGCGCGGACGGCGTCGGTGGTGAGGATCTTCGGCGTGGCCGAGGTGATGTCGACGCCGTCCTCGGCCATCGCCTCGACGGCGACCGGGTTGATCTGATCCTTGGGTGCCGACCCGGCCGACAGGACGTCGATTCGTCCTCCGGCCAGGTGGGACAGGTAGCCGGCGGCCATCTGGGAGCGCCCTGCGTTGTGGACGCAGACGAACAGCACGCGGGGCCTGGAATCGGTCAGCTCTGCGAGCAGGGTGCGGACGCGGCGGTCGATGTCATCGCGGACCAGACGCATGCGCTCCAGCCCCTCGATGCCCCGGTGCGACGGCTCGTCGGTGCGCCAGATCTCGAGCGCGCTGACCTCGTCGTCGTCGACCTCTCCGGCGGCCTCGTCGCCCAGGACGACCACCCGGTCCACCTGTCGCAGCAGGTCGGGGTCGACGGCCGTGGGTGTCTCGCCGGACATGTCGGCGCCGACCTCGGCGACCGCCTCCGCGGCGAGCGCGTTGACCGCCGAACCGGGCTTGGTGCCCGCCGAATGGACGGCGACCGCGTCGCCGGCGTGCAGGCGCATGAGCGCCGCCGCCATCTGGGACTTGCCGCCGTTCTTGACGCACACGAACAGAACGCCGGGGACGTGGTGCGCCTGCTGCTCCCCGGTCATGAGCGGGTCCCGGTCACCGAACGATCGGGCAGCGTCGGGTCGCCCGGGAAGAGTCTCGGTCCGGCCCACAGGGCGACGTAGACGAGCCCGATGAGGACCGGGACCTCGATGAGCGGCCCGACCACGCCTGCGAGGGCCTGGCCGGAGGCGATGCCGAAGGTGCCGATCGACACCGCGATCGCCAGTTCGAAGTTGTTGCCCGACGCGGTGAAGGCCACGCTGGTCGACTTGGCGTAGTTCAGCCCCACCGCCCGCGAGGCGAACAGGCTGACGAGGAACATGAGGACGAAGTACAACAGGAGGGGCACGGCCATCCGCGCCACGTCGAGCGGCTGGGACGTGATGGCATCGCCCTGCATGGCGAACAGCAACACGATCGTGAACAGCAGCCCGTAGAGGGCCCACGGGCCGATCCGGGGGAGGAACGTCTCCTCGTACCACTCCCGGCCCTTGGCCCGCTCGCCGAACACTCGGGTGAGGAAGCCGGCCAGCAGCGGGATGCCGAGGAACACCAACACCGAGAGCACGATCGCCCACACGGAGAACTCGGCCGTCGTGGTCTCCAGCCCCAGCCAGGAGGGCAGCAGCTGGAGGTAGAACCAGCCCAGGGCGCCGAACGCCACGACCTGGAACACCGAGTTGATCGCCACCAGCACCGCCGCGGCCTCCCGGTCGCCGCAGGCCAGGTCGTTCCAGATGAACACCATGGCGATGCAGCGGGCCAGGCCGACGATGATCAGCCCGGTACGGAACTCCGGCAGGTCGGGTAGGAAGACCCACGCGAGGGTGAACATGAACGCCGGACCGGCGATCCAGTTGAGGAACAGCGACAGTGTGAGGAGCTTCCGGTCACCGGTGACCCGGTGGGTCTCGTCGTAACGGACCTTCGCGAGGACCGGGTACATCATCACCAACAGGCCGATGGCGATCGGGACGGAGATCCCGCCGATCTTCACCGAGTCCAGCGCCCGGTCGAGGCCGGGGATGAACCGTCCGAGCAGCAGCCCGACGGCCATTGCCGTGAGGATCCAGAGGGCCAGCCAGCGGTCGAGGAACGACATCTTCTTGGCGACCGGTGCCACGCCGGGCCCGGTCATCATGGTGCTCATCCGGGAGAACGTCCTTAGATCGATGATTGTCTATGGGGGAGGCTAGGCTGACATATCGGTGAGTGTCAATGTATCTTCGGGGTCAGGTGAGGTGGACGATGACAACAGTGGAACCCGGCCTGTCGGCCCCGGTGCAGGACGCGTGTTGCTCGATGTCGGCGGGGCCGGTGGACGCTCCCACCGCCGAGCGGATGTCGGCGCGACTCAAGGCGCTCGCGGACCCGATGCGGCTGCGCCTGTTGTCGCATATCGCGGCTCAGGGGTGTGACTCGGTGTGCGCGTGCGACCTCCTCGAAGTGGTCGACATCAGCCAGCCGACGATCAGCCACCATCTCAAGAAGCTCGTCGAGGCCGGGTTGCTGGTCCGCGAGCAGCGCGGCAAGTGGGCGCACTACTCGGTGGTGCGCGAGTCCTTCGACGACCTGCGTAGCTTCCTCGACCTGTCCTGACCGGGCGCGACAACGCGGTGGGGAGCCCGGTGGGTAGCCCGGTCGACAGTCGGTTACCCAGTGCGACCGTAGGGCGTGATGACCGCGGCCCTGTGGTGCTCGCGCATGGCGCGGAAGTGCGCGGAGGAGTCGAGCAGCGAGCGGTTGCCCAGGGTGGTGGCCAGGCGGCCCTCGGCGAGCTCGGTGGCCGGGTGGACGCCGTGTCTGAGCTGGTCGGCGAGGTAGTCCGGCCGCCCGTACACCGACATATGGCGGGCGGCGTGGGCCGCTGAGGCGTCGATGTCGGCCCAGTTGACGGCCCACCCGGCGTGGCGGAACATCTGGTCGAAGAAGACTCGCTGAGTGCGGCTGTTCCCGTCGCGGAACGGGTGTACGAGGGTGAGCTCGGACCAGTGCTCGGCGATGGTGTCGGTGGCCGCGTCGGGGTCGGTGGTGCTGGGCGGTCGGGTGGCGATCTGCCGGAAGACCCGGTCGAGCTCGTCGGGCAGGAACTGCGGGCGGGCATGAGGGATGCCGAGGGCGCGGGTGTCGACGGTGCGGAGCTCGCCGGCCCAGTCGAAGATGTCCTGGAGGATGTAGAGGTGGATCGCGCGGAGGTGCTCGAAATCGAATCGACCCTCCAGTGGGCTGAGTTCCAGTTCCACGACCCGGAAGAAGGCCAGGTCGCGCTCGTATTCCGCCAGTTCGGCGGGGTCGGAGATGCCCAGTCGGTTACGCAGAACCCCCGAGGGTTCCTTGTACGGATCTCGGGGGTTCATGGGCGTGAGGGCAGCGTCAGGGAGCGGTGCGCTCACGCACCGCGGCGCGGATCTCGGCGAGAGCCCGGTCGCGGGTGAGGAGCCCGTCGGCGAACCGGCGGGTGATCTCGAGGGCCTCGGGTGACGGCTCCATGCCGGCCATGCGATGGCCGGCGGCGGCTCCTGCGAGTGCCTGGTCGGTGGTCGGGCGGATACGGGTGGCCACACAGTCTCCTTGCGTCGACGTGCAGCCGATTCTACCTGCTCAGCGGCACTGAGGAGCATTGGTGAACTGAACCGTGCGGCGAGACCTCGGCGGTGATGGGGGTGGCCGGCACTCAGCGCTCGCGACGGGGTGTTCGGGCGAGCCGGTCGGTGCCGCCGCCCCGCCGGTGGCGCCACGCCTCGATGCGATCCGTGACGATGCGATCCAGGACCACGACGACCACCGCGACCCACAGCACGGATACACACCAGCCCGCGATCACGTCGCTCGGGTAGTGGACTCCCAGGTACATCCGCGAGATCCCGACGGCGAGCACGTACACCGCCCCCGCGACCACGGCCCTCCACCTCCACCGCGTTCCCCAGGCCAGGACCACTAGCACCGCCGCGAGCGCCATGCTGGCCATCGCATGGCCGCTCGGGAACGAGTAGGAGTTCTCCGTGACGAGGTGTTCCCAGAAATCGGGGCGGGACCGTTGGAATACCGATTTGAGCGCGGTGTTGAGCAGTGTCGATCCAACGACCGCCGCCGCCAGCAGCGTGGCGTTCCGCCGGGAGCCGCGGCACCACAGTGCCACCGCCGCTCCGGTCGCAGCCACCGGGACCACGACGATCCCCCCGAGCAGCGTCACCGCCTCCATCACCGCCGTGAGCGAGGGGGTCGACACCGAATGGAGCCACAGCATCACCGGTCGGTCGAAGGGGAAGATCTCCTGCTCGGCCACGTCCTCCGCGAGCAGGACGAAGAACAGGAGTGGGACGAAGAAGGCGAGCCCGGCCACCGCGAGAGCCGACACCGATCTGCGTGCCAGGCTCCGGCCGACGGGGTTCCCGTCCCGGTCGGTTCCCCGGTCGGCCACCGGCTCGACTTCCGGGTCGGCTTCTGGGCCGGTGTTGTCAGACGTCACGCTGACCAGCCTAGGGAGGTTCACCGAGAGCACGCGGATCGGACGAGCCCGGATCGGCGCGAGCGAGTGCTCCCGCCACGGCCCGTTGATCGGTACTCTGCTCCCACCACCGCCCGAGCTCACCCGCACAGCGGTCCGCCGCTCTGTGTGCCCGGTGGCCGGCGAGCTGTGGTGCTCGATGGTGTGGAAGGGGTCCCTCGAATGGACGATCTCGGTCGCGGTGCGTCACTGCACGCCCTTGAACCGCCGCCCTCGCCGGAGGCGGGATTCTCCACTCGCCGTCGGGTGCGGACGGGCGACGTCGATCCCCAGCGCAGGCTCCGGCTGGACAGCGTCGCCCGCTACCTCCAGGACATCGCCGCGGACAACCTCGACGCCACCGGTCATGCCCGGACCGACCCGTTCTGGATCGTGCGCCGAACTGTGATCGACGTGATCGAACCGATCTCGTGGCCGGCCACCGTCGGACTCCAGCGGTGGTGCTCCGGCCTGTCCAGCCGGTGGGCGAACATGCGCGTGCGGCTGACCGTCGAGGACTCCGAGAACCCTGAGGACCCCGACGGCATGCCAGCACCCGGCACCGCGGCACCCGGCCCCCCGACTCGCCGAGGCGGGCTGGTGGAGACCGAGGCGTTCTGGATCAACGTCACTGCGGCCGGGTTGCCCGCCCGGATCAGCGACTCCGGCATGGCCAGCCTGGCCGGCACCACCGACATCCACCGCCTCCGGTGGGCCGGCCTGACGCAGGGCTGCCCACCTGAGCGGCCCGGCGAGCCGCAGGACAGGCCGCACCTCCTGCGCAGCACCGACTTCGACCCGCTGCAGCATGTCAACAACGCCGCGTATCTGGCGGTGGTCGAAGACGAGCTCCAGCAGCACGCAGACCTGCTGCAGCGCCGTCACCGGGTCGTCATCGAGTACCTCCGCCCGGTGACACAGGGGGCGACGATGACCGTCCGCCGCCGACGCGCGGGGGACCGGCTCGAGCTGTGGTTGATGGTCGACGGCATCGTGGCTGCCGCCGTTCTCGTCACCCCGATTCCCGCCGCCTCCGCCAGCCCCGCCTCCGCCAGCCCCGCCTCCGCCAGCCCCACCGCCTCCGTCAGGTACCGACCGCAGGAGTGACCTGCGCGCTGGGGTCGTCCCGCCGGAGGGCGGTCACCGGCCCCGAGTCGAACCACCCCGGTGCGCGCCGCCCGAACTCGGCCTGCGACAGCGCCCCTGCACCCGCGGGCACCCGGCCGAGCACCGGAACCCCGGTCAGGCGGGGCAGATCCTCGAGGTTGCAGCGCTCGGCGAGGTCCGGATCGGCCGGCCAGGACCCGATGACGATCCCCGCGCACCGCAGACCCGCCGCCTCGATCGCGCGGACGGTGAGCTCGGTGTCCGACAGCGTGCCCAGTCCGGCCCTCGCGACCACGATGACCGGGGCGTCGAGCGACCGGGCGAGGTCGAGGACGGTGAGGTCGGTACCGAGCCGGACGAGCACGCCGCCGGCGCCCTCGACCAGATCCAGGCGGCCGCTTGCAGGTCCGGAAGTCGCCGCGGCGTCGGACGCCGACCCGCCGTCGGCGCGGAGCCACGCGCGGATCGGATCGATCAACTCGGGCAGCGTGGACTGCGGCAGGCCGGCGACGCGGGCGGCGGTCTCGGGCGCCAGCGGATCGGGCAGCCGACGGACCTCCAGCACCCGCCGCACCCCGGACAGGCGCGCGGCCTCGTGGGCGTCGCCCGGCTCGCCCGGGCCCAGTCCCGTCTGGATCGGCTTGCAGATCCCCACGTCCAGGCCCTCCGCCAGGCCGTGGGCGGCCAGCGCGGCGGTGGCGACGGTCTTGCCCACGTCGGTGCCGGTGCCGGTGATGACGATCGGCACCGGGGCGGGCGCGGCGGTCATGCGCGGGCCCCCTCGAGCCGCGTGGCCGTGCCAACCGGGTGCCCGTGCTCGCCCAACACCTGCGCCAGCACGTCGCTCGCCCGCGCGAGGTCGGCGTCGGAGAGGTCTGCCCTGGCGGTGAGGCGCAGCCGCGCGGTGCCCTCGGGAACCGACGGCGGGCGGAAGCACCCCACCCGGACGCCCAGCTCGAGGCACCTGCCGGCGGCGGAGACCGCGCGGGCGGGGTCGCCGAGGATCACCGACACCACCGCCGAGCGTGGTTGCTCGGCGCCGGTGACCGCGGCCAGGTGCTCGGCGACCTCCACCACGCGCGAGGCGAGCGAGGGGTCGCGGCGCAGGACGCCGAGGGCGGCGCGGGCCGCGCCGACCGCGGCGGGGGCGAGGCCGGTGTCGAAGATGAAGGTGCGCGCGCTGCAGATGAGGTGCTCGCGCACCCGCTCGGACGCCAGGACCACCCCGCCCTGCGACCCGAGCGCCTTGGACAGCGTCGCCGTGACCACCACGTCCTCGTGCCTGCTCAACCCCAGTTCGTCCACGAGCCCCCGCCCGCGGTCGCCGCGCACGCCGAGGCCGTGGGCCTCGTCGACCAGCAGGACCGCGCCGTGCGCGCGGCTCGCCCCGTGCAGCGCGAGCAGGGGAGCCAGCTCACCGTCGGCGCTGTACACCGAGTCGGTAACGACCAGCGCGCGCTCCTCGGTGCGCTCGGCCAGGGCGCGTGCCGCCGCCGCGACGTCACCCCGGTCGACGACGACGACACGCGCCCTCGCGAGCCGGCACGCGTCCACCAACGACGCGTGCGAGCCGCCGTCGGAGACGATGAGCGATCCCCGCCCGGACAGCGCCACCACGGCTCCGAGGTTGGCGGTGTACCCGGAGGAGAAGACCAGCGCGGCGGGCTTGCCAGTGAACTCGGCGAGCTCGTCCTCGAGCGCCAGATGCTCCTCCGTCGTGCCCGTGACCAGGCGTGATCCCGTCGCGCCCGCACCCCAACGGCGCGTCGCTGCCACGGCGGCGTCCACGACCTCGGGGTGCCGACCCAGCCCGAGGTAGTCGTTGGAGGCGAGGTCGATCACGCCGTCATCGGCCGCGCGTGGGGCCAGCACCCGCCGCACATGCCGGGCGGCCCGGTCGGCGGCGGCGTCGTCGAGCCAGTCCAGGGCGGGGGATGTCTGCATGGTCATCGGCCCGCCCCTGCCGCTGCAGCCCCTGCAACCGCCGCCGCACAGATCCGATCGATCTGGTCATCCGTAGAGGTGTACGGCGGCATCGTGTAGATGAGATCCCGGAAGGGGCGTAGCCACACGCCGTGCGAGGTGATGGCTGTTGTCGTCGTCGTCATCTCCACCGGCTCGGCCAGCTGGATCACGCCGATTGCCCCCAACACCTGCACGTCGACCACACCGGGCACGTCGAGCGCGGGCGCCAGCCCGTGGCGCAGTCGCGCCTCGATGCGCGGCACATCGCGCCGCCACCCGCCGCCGGCCACCAGGTCCAACGACGCGCACGCCACCGCGCACGCCAGCGGATTGCCCATGAACGTCGGCCCGTGCGCCAGGCCCCCCGCCTCGCCGGCGCTGATGACCTCGGCCACCCGGTCGGTGGTGAGTGTCGCGGCGAGGGTGAGATACCCGCCGGTCAGGGCCTTGCCCACGCACATCACGTCCGGTGCGACGCCCGCGTGGTCGGCGGCCCACAGCTCGCCGGTGCGGCCGAAGCCGGTGGCGATCTCGTCGAAGATGAGCAGCATGCCCGTCTCGTCGGCCAACCGGCGCAGGTCGCGCAGGTAACCGGGGTGGTGGAAGCGCATCCCGCCCGCGCCCTGGACCACCGGCTCGACGATGATCCCCGCCAGCTCGTCGGCGCTCCCACGGATCACCCGCTCGAGCTCCGCGACGTAAGCGGGGTCGTAGTCGGCGGGCGGGGCGGGCGCGAAGACCTGCTCGGCCACCACCCCGCGCCACATCGAGTGCATGCCGCCGTCGGGGTCGCACACGCTCATGGGCGACAGGGTGTCGCCGTGGTAGCCGCCGCGCCACGTCGCCAGCCGGGTGCGTTCGGGGCGGCCGAGCGAACGCTGGTACTGGATCGCCATCTTCGCGGCCACCTCTACGGATACAGAGCCCGAGTCCGTGAGGAACACCTTGTTCAGCTCGCCCGGCGACATGCGGGCGAGCCGGGTCGCCAGTTCGACGGCCGGTGCGTGCGTGAGCCCGCCGAACATCACGTGGCTCATCGTGTCGACCTGCCGGTGCGCGGCCGCGTCGAGGTGCGGGTGCCGGTAGCCGTGGATGGCCGCCCACCACGAGCTCATGCCGTCGATGAGCTCGCGCCCGTCCGCCAGCCGCAGCCGGACCCCCGAGGCGGAGACGACCGGCAGCGGCGGCGTGCTCGCCGGGAACCCACCGTAGGGGTGCCAGACGTGCTCGGCGTCGGCGGCGAGCAGCGCGGTGGTGGCGGCCTGTTCGGCGTCGGCGGCCAGCATCGCCGCGGCGTCGTCCGGGGTGGAGGGGGAGGAGGGAGTGTCGACGACGACGAGGTCCCGGGCACCGGGAGAGTGGACCGAGGCGGACATGTCAGGCGTTCGCGGGCTCGCTGGTGCCGGCCCCGCGGGTGCGGATGGCCACCTTCTGGTCCCGCCCGGTGGCGACGGCGGGCGTGGCCGGCCCGGCGGCATTCGCGGGCGCGTTCGCGGTGGCGGCCTCCACGGTCCCGTCCCCGGTGTCCCCGGCCGGGTGGTCCATCTGGAGGACCTCGAGGCCGGCGTCGGCGATCATCTGCAGGTCCTCGCCGCCGGGCTGGCCCTCGCTGGTGAGGTAGTCGCCCAGGAAGAGTGAGTTGGCCACGTAGAGGCCCATGCCCTGGAGGTAGCCGAGGTGGCGTTCGCGGCCGGCGGCCATCCGGATCTCGGTGTCGGGGGCGACGAAGCGGACCATCGCGAGGATGCGCAGGCAGTCGCGCGGGTTGAGGGTGTCCACGCCCTCGAACGGGGTGCCGTCGAAGGGCAGCAGGAAGTTGACCGGGATCGAGTCGACGTCCTTGGCTCGCAGGTCGAAGGCGAGCTCGACGAGCTGTTCGTGCGTCTCGCCCATGCCCGCGATGAAGCCCGAGCACGCCGAGAGTCCGGCGCCGTGGGCCTGGGCGACCGTGTGCTCCCGGTCGGCGTAGGTGTGGGTGGTGCAGATGTCCTCGTAATGGCTCTCGGCCGTGTTGAGGTTGTGGTTGTAGGCGTCGGCGCCGCTGGAGCACAGCTTCTCCGCCTGGCCATCCTTCAGTGCACCCAGGCAGGCGCACACCTCGACGCCCGGGGTGTCGGACTTGATGGCCTCGATGATGTCGGAGACCTTGCCGACCTCGCGATTGCTGGGGCCGGTGCCGCTGGCGACCAGGCACACTCGGGAGGCGCCGGCCGCGATGCCCGCCTTGGCCGCGGTGACGGCCTCCTCGGTGTTGAGCCAGGTGTAGCGCAGGATGCCGGCGGTGGAGTTGAGCCGCTGCGAGCAGTAGAAGCAGTCCTCCGGGCACAGGCCGCTCTTGAGGTTGACCAGGTAGTTGACCTTGACCTTGTTGCCGAAGTGCTGGAACCGCAGCCGGGACGCGGCCGCGACCACCTCCATGAGCTCGGAGTCCGGGGACCGGAGCACGGCGAGGGCGTCCGCCGCGGTGACGACTCCGCCGTCGAGTACGTGATCCGCGAGCTCGTGCCAGCGGGGGGTCGTGATGGCCATGGTTCCTCCTGAACGCCGTTCATTGAACGCCGTTCAAGCTAGCGCACGGTCGTCGACTTGTACAGCGTTCAGAAGAGGGTGGTGGCGGCCGGTAGGATCGGCGCCCGTGGCCCTGACAAAGACGGCGGTCGTCGACACCGCCCTGGAACTGCTCCGCGAGTCGGGGCTACCCGGCATGTCGATGCGCACGTTGGCGACCCGGCTGGGGGTCCAACCGAGCGCGCTGTACTGGCACGTTCCGTCCAAGCAGGCGCTGCTCACGGTCGTCGCGGAGCGCATCCTGGCGACGATGGGTCCCGTCGGGGAGGGGAACTCGGCCGCCGACGAACTACGGGCGGTGGGTCAGGCGCTGCGCGCGGCCGTCACCGGCGTTCCGGACGGCGCCGAGATCGTGGCGCTGGGTCTGGCCGCGGGTGCGGTGAATCCGGTCGCCGAGGTGGTCGAGGCGGCGTGCTCCCGCCACGGACTCGAGGGCCGCGCGCCGGGGTTGACCACGGCCCTGACGGGCTACGTGGTGGGCCTGAGCCTGGAGGAGCAGACCCACCACAACCTCACGGTCGCCGACCCCGCGACGCCGACGGTCGAGTTCGATCCGCGCTTCCGGCAGGGTCTCGACGCGATGCTCGCCGGCGTCCAGGCCTGACGACTCCCATCGAGAAGAGCGTCCGGGGCGGGGGCTGGGCGCTTCAGTAGCGGGCGAAGACCTGGGTGGCATAGAGCTTGCCGTCCGCGGCCACCGCGGCGCCGACGCCCATCGAGGTGTGGCCCGGGTTGAGCAGGTTCACGCGGTGGCCGGGGGAGGCCATCCACTGGTCCACCAGCTGCTGCGGGGTGGCGTGCGCGTAGTTCTGCAGCACGTTCTCGCCGTAGTGGCCCCACCCGGCGGGGATCTGCGCGCCCACGTCCGGGTTGTGGAACATGCGGTTCTGCGCGGCCTGCGTGCCGCTCCAGTTGGTGGCCACCGCGGTGAGGCCGCCGTTGACGGCGAGAGGGGCGAGGCCGTGTGCGGTGCGGGCGGCGTTGGTGGCGCCCTCGAGCTGGGCCCGGTACTCGGCGGAGGCGGGGTCGATCGTCGGCGCGGTGCCGGCGGGGGCGGGGTTGGCGAAACCGATCGTCAGGCCCGGGAGGTGGATCTGGGGCAGCTGGATCTGCGGCGCCTGGGCCGAGGCCTGCGGGGCCGCGTTCAGGGCGAGGGTGGCGGAAGCCGCGGCGGCCAGGATCAGGCCACGACGCAGGTGCTGGAGGGCTCGGGTCACGAGTGTCGGTAACTTTCGGGTGCTGGGGACCCGACTGTCGGGTCGCCGAGCGCAACGGTAGGAACCGGCTCCAGCCCTAAGCCAGCCGTCATGACCCCGTAACCACCGTGAGCAGGGGAGGGGCGTTATCCACCCCACCCCCGCTGGACGATCGTCCGGCAGTCAGTCGCGGGCGAAGTCCTGCACCACGTGCACGGTGCCGTCCTCGGCGGTGGCCACGCCCACGCCCACTCGGACGAACCGGCCGTCCAGCATCCGCTCGCGCATGCCGGTGTCGGCGAGCAGGGCCGAGAGTGCCTTCTGCGGGGTCGCGCCGGCGGGCAGCGCGAGAACGGTGCGGTCGCCGGACTGGTCGACGTCCGCGGCCTCGCCGGGAGCGTCCGCGCCGGGAGTATCGGCGTCGACTCGCGCATCCGCGGGGACGGTCACCTCGCCGGTCGTGGGGTCGCCCGCGGCGAGCTGGGCGGCCCGCTCGCGGGCTGACGCCTCGAGTCGGGGGTCGGTGACGAGCCGGTCGGCGCCCACCACGAGGCGGGCCTCGTTGACGGCGGCCACCACGCTGCCCTCGAACGCCATCAGCCTGATCTCCTCGGGCAGCAGATCGTCCGCGGCCGCGGCAGCCGGGTCGGCCGCCGGGGCGGAGCGTGCCCCGGGGGCGTCCGGGGTGAGGGAGGCCAGGCCGGGGATGGTGGCGAAGAACGGCAGCGCGAGCTCCAGTGAGCCCTGCGCGGCCGCCGTGCCAGTGCCGGAGGCGAGCAGGAGGGCGGCCGCGCCGGTGGCGACGGCGGAACGAAGGGGATGACGCACGCGATGGTCCTTTCCTCGGGCCGCGGCTCGCGCCGTGGCCTGCGTGTGGAGCGTGTGCCGGATCGGACGGTGCCACCCAAGCCGGTTCACTCCTGCCTCTGTCGTCACTCTAGTCACATGCGTTACACCGATGCGATTCCCATTCGTATGGCGGCGCGCGAGACGGCGCCGACACGACGGCGCCCCCGCCGCCGGTGTGGACCGGGGGTGGGGGCGCCGTAGGAGGGGGCGACGACCGAGGGGGCCGCGGGGGTCAGGTCAGTCGGGCGAAGTTCTGGGTGGAGTACAGCTTCCGGCTGTCGGCGACCTCCACGCCCACACCGAGGTGGGTGTGCAACGGGTTGAGTAGGTTGAGGCGGTGCGGAAGCGAGTTCATCCACTGCTGGACGAGCGCCTCGCCCGAGGCGCCGCACCAGTTCTGCAGCACGTTCTCGCCGTAACTCTTCCAGTCCCCGTCACTCAGCGGAGATCCGTCGTAGGTGATCTCCATCAGCGTCTCGATCTGCGGGTTGTGGGTCATCTTGTCCACGCTGGCCATCTGCTCGCTCCAGTCCTGGGCGATCCGGTCCAGGCTGGCGAGGCGCGTGACGGGGTTGAGGCCGCGGGAGACGCGCTCGCGGTTGGTGTACTCGTGGATGTCCGCGATCACCTGCTCGGTCTCCGCCGGGGTCGCCTGCTCACAGGGGGCGGGCGCGCCCACGGTGAACTGGAGCGACTGGGCGGCGGTGACGGGGGCGGCCAGGGCGAGGAAGGTGGCGGCAGCGGCGGCGACGGCGCCGATGCGCCGCCTGACGATGGTTCGCATTGAGGGGATTCCTGAGGGGTTGGGGGAACGTCGGGGGAGGACATGTGACCGAGGGAAGCCACGAATCTGAGGATAAGGTCAGTTCTTCGAGATCGCCGCATTATCGACCCCCGCGACACAAGTTTGTGCACCCTCAAAACTGCAGGTCAGGCGCCCAAGTTGCTGACTCGTCACACAGACGTTCGTCCAGTTAAGGCGTGCGACGCCTCCGGATCGATGTTCGGGCGTGCCCCTGATCGGCCCGCATCGCCACGGGCGGTCCGGACGCCCCGGTGAGCGAAAATTCCTCTACGGCGGTGTCGGGGGACCGGATACCGGGCAGAATCAGCCCCCATGGGCCACAGTCACTCTCACCTCCTCAGTCCCCTCGCCGTCGGGCATCTCACCCTGCGCAACCGCGTGGTCATGGGGTCCATGCACACCGGGTTGGAGGACCGCTCGAAGCACCTGCCCGAGCTCACCGCCTACTTCGCCGAGAGGGCGCGCGGCGGGGCCGCCCTCATGGTCACCGGCGGGTACTCGCCCAACGTGGAGGGA
Source organism: Dietzia sp. 111N12-1 (assembly GCF_001658045.1). Classification (NCBI taxonomy): domain Bacteria; kingdom Bacillati; phylum Actinomycetota; class Actinomycetes; order Mycobacteriales; family Dietziaceae; genus Dietzia; species Dietzia sp. 111N12-1. The sequence continues at coordinate 19,380 of NZ_LSSV01000034.1, forward strand.
TGGCTGCTGCCGGCCGGGTCGATGATGGCCTCGCGCAGGATGGCCGACAAGCACCGCGGCCTCACCGAGGCGGTCCACGCCGAAGGTGCCCACATCCTCCTGCAGGTCCTCCACGCCGGCCGCTACGGCTACCAGCCGTTCGTCCGCTCGGCCGCGTCGACCAAATCGCCGATCAGCATGTTCAGAGCCCGCGCCCTGAGCGCCCGGGGTGTCGAGCGGACGATCGACGACTGGGTCCGCGCCGCCCGCCTGGCGCGGCGCGCGGGGTACGACGGCATCGAGATCATGGGCTCGGAGGGCTACCTCATCAACCAGTTCCTCGCCGCCCGGACCAATGACCGCACCGACTCCTGGGGCGGCACCGCGAGCAGGCGGATGCGGCTGCCAGAGGAGATCGTGCGCCGCGTCCGCGCCGAGGTGGGCCGCGACTTCCTGCTGCAGTACCGGATCAGCCTGCTCGACCTGGTCGACGGCGGCCAGTCGTGGGAGGAGACCGCCGAGCTCGCGCAGCGCCTCGAGGCCGCGGGTGTCGACGTGTTCAACACCGGCATCGGCTGGCACGAGGCCCGCATCCCCACCATCGTCACCTCCGTGCCGCGGGCCGCGTTCGTCGACCTCACGGCCCGGCTCAAGCAGACCGTCGGTGTCCCGGTGATCGCGTCCAACCGCATCAACACCCCGGACATCGCGGAGCAGATCATCGCCGGCGGTCAGGCGGACCTGGTGTCCATGGCGCGGCCGCTGCTGGCGGACCCGGCGTTCGCCGCCAAGGTCGCCGAGGGGCGGGCCGACGAGATCAACATCTGCATCGCCTGCAACCAGGCCTGTCTCGACCACACCTTCGCCAACAAACGTGCCTCCTGCCTGGTCAATCCGCGCGCCGGCCGCGAAACCGAGCTCCTGCTCACCGTGGCCCCCACACGACGGCGGGTGGCGGTGGTCGGCGCGGGACCCGCGGGGCTGGCGTGCGCCGAGGCCGCCGCGTCCCGCGGGCTCGCGGTGGAGGTCTTCGAGGCGGAGGACGAGCTCGGTGGGCAGTTCCGCTACGCGATGCGCGTGCCGGGCAAGGAGGAGTTCGCGGCGTCGATCGCCTACTTCAGCCGGCGCCTGGACGTCCTCGGCGTGCCGGTGCACCTCGGCCGCCGCGCCCACCCGGACGATCTCGCGGGCTTCGACCACGTGGTGATCGCCACCGGGGTGCGGCCGCGCGAGATCACGATCCCCGGCGCCGATCACCCCATGGTCATGACCTATCCCGAGCTGCTCACCGGCGCGCGTACGCCCGGCCGCCGGGTCGCGGTGATCGGCGCCGGTGGCATCGGCGTGGACGTCTCGCAGTTCCTGCTGGCCGGCGGGCCCGGGATCGCCGTCGACGGTCGCGAGCCGACCGGCCACTCCACGGATGTGGAGGCGTGGCGGCGCCACTGGGGCGTGACCGATCCGGCGCTCGAGCGCGCGGGACTGGGCACGGCCGTGCATGCCCAGCCGGCCCACGAGGTGCACCTGCTCCAGCGCAAGACCTCCCGCATCGGCCGGGACCTGGGCAAGACCACCGGCTGGGTGCACCGCGCCGAGCTCGAGGCCGGCGGCGTGCGGAAGCACACCGGGGTGACCTACGTGAAGGTCGACGACGACGGGTTGCACATCCGCGATGCGCAGGGACTCTCGAGGGTCGTGCAGGTCGACTCGGTCGTCGTGTGTGCAGGGCAGGAGTCGGTCCGCGATCTCGTCGCCGGGCTGGAGGCGCAGCGTGGCCCGCACGGGCGGAGCTCGCGTGTCCACGTGATCGGTGGGGCGGACGTGGCCGCCGAACTCGACGCGAAGCGCGCCATCAAGCAGGGCGTGGAGCTGGCAGCAACCTTGTGATCCGAGTGGGCCATTCCGTCAACGGACCCTGCGCCCTCTTGGCACAGTGGGTCGTAGGAGACAGGAGAACCCACATGAAGAAGAACTCCCTGACCGCGCTCGGGCGGAATCTGTTGGCAACCGCGCAACAGTCGACGAGTGGCCGCAGTGCGGACACGGTGTTCGGCGGCCATGAGCACGTCATGCGCCAGACGCTCATCGCGCTGACCGCCGGAACGGCCCTGACCGAGCACAACAACCCCGGGGAGGCCACCGTCTACGTCCTCCAGGGCAGGGTGTCGCTCACTGTCGAGAATGACGCGTGGAACGGCTCACCGGGGGACCTGCTCCGGATCCCCGACAGTCGGCACGGACTCGAGGCTGAAGAGGACTCGGTCGTCCTCCTGACAGTGGCAAAAATCGGGTAGCACCCATACCGGCCGGGCACACGGCGGTCAGCGGTGAGGGCCGAGGCCGGTCAGCCGCAGCGCACTTCGCGGCGGCGGTCGACGATGCTGAACGCCAACGCGCCCGCGGCCAACACCGCGATCACGCCGAGCGCCACCCGGAACGCGAGCAGCCAGTCGTCCCGTTCTTCGACGATCCAGAACAGCACGCCCGGCACCATCGCCGTGCCCACCGCGGTACCCATGCGCTGGCCCAGCGAGATGATGCTGCCGGCGACCCCACCGTATTCGGGATCCACCGCGCGCAGGGTGAGCGTCTGGTTGGGGGAGATGGTCATGCCCTGCGCGGTGCCCATCATCGCGGCGGGAACCATGAAAATCAGATAGCTCACCGCCCCGGAGTCCACCACGCCCGCGAGCAGGATGAACGTGAGCAGCGCGGTGATCGTCAGGCAGAAGCCGCCGATGACCATCCGCCGCCCGAGCTGGAGCACGAACCGCCCCGCCACCTGTGCCGAGATGGCCGCGAGCACAGAAGCGGGCAGGCTGACGAACGCGGAATCGATGGGCGCGTAACCCAGGTGGAACTGCAGGTACATCGGCATGACGATCCACAGGCTCGTGCCGCCCACGAAGTAGATCGACACGATGACCATGCCGTTGCGGAACGCGGGATCCCGGAAGATGTCCGGGTTGACCAGCGGAGGCCGCCCGATCCGCTCGTACCGCCGCTCCCACCAGACGAACGCGGCCATGAGGCCCAGCCCCACCGGCACCAGGGCCCAGTAGGCGAGGTTCCCGCCACGGGTCAGGAACGGCAGCATCAGCGACAGCACGGCCACGCCGAGCAGAACGATGCCGACCGGGTCGAGGTCCAGGCGATCCCGCCGGCCCCGGTGCCGAGGCCTCGGCAGGCCTGCGTTCACGGCGGCCGCGATCCTGGAGGCGCGGCTGGCCTCGTCGTCGTATCCACTCTCACCCCCACGTGCCGCTTCACCCCTACGTGCGGCCTCATCACCCCGCGCTCCACCGTCACCCTGCGCGGCGAGCCGCGCCATGGCGCCGGCGCGCGCGGCGGACCCGCCCACGTCGGGCCCCGCCTCGCCGGGCGGGAGGCGGCGGTCGTCGGGCAACCAGCGCCACCCCAACACCAGCGCCAGCACGCCGAGCGGCACATTGACCAGGAACATCGCGCGCCAGCCGAGGTCGTCGCCGAGGACCTCGATGAGCACCCCGCCGACGAGCGGCCCGGAGGCGGTGGCGACGGAGACCGTCGTGGCCAGCGTGGCGAACGCGCGCGCCCGCGCCCCGCCGCTGAAGTACTTCTGGATGAGGCCGAACGTCTGCGGGTTGAGCATCCCCGAGCCCACACCCTGGATGAGGCGCGCCAGGTTGAGCATCTCGATCGACTGCGCGAACCCGGCGACCACCGCGCCGCCGACGAACACCGCCACGCCCGCCAGGAACAGGCGCTTGCGCCCGGTCGCGTCGCCCAGCCGCCCCGACGGCACGAGCAGTAGCCCGAACGCGAGCGCGTACCCGGACACCACCCATTGCAGGCCCTGCGAATCCGAGTCCAGCGCGGTGCCGATCACCGGCAGCGCCACGTTGATCACCGACAGCGCGAGCAGCGCCATGAACATCGGGACCATCAGGGTGGTGAGGACCCGGGCGGTGCTGACCGGCCGGGTCGTCGCGGGGGTCACGGGCGCATCGGTCACTTCCGCGATGGTATCCACGGCGGACGCCCCGGGCCCGAAGGTCACGGGCGCGCAACAACCCTGTCACGACCTACCCGTGCGCCGCTGCGGTCAGTAGCGTCGGGTCATGGCTGATGTCACCCGCACCGCAGAAGTCGATCCGATCCCCTTGACCGACCTCGCCGAGCTGGGCACCGCCAGCGGCCGGGCCGTGTCGATCTTCCTGCCCACGGCCCGGGCCGGGGCAGAGGTCCGCGAGAACCCCATCCGCGCCAAGTCGCTCATCAAGGACGCCGAGACCCGACTCAAGGCGCACGGCGTGGCCCAGGAGGAGTCCGACGAGATCCTCGGCCCGCTGGTCGCCCTGTTGGAGGACGACGCGTACTGGCAGCGCCTGTCCGACGGTCTCGCGCTGTTCGCGTCGAAGGGGTTCTGGCGCGCGTACCGCCTGTCCACGGACGTCGCCGAGGCGGTCCACGTGAGCGACCGGTTCGCCGTCCGGCCGATCGTGCCGGCCGCGGTCGGTGACGGCGAGTTCCTGGTCCTCGCCGGCAGTCAGAACAAGGTCCGCCTGCTCGAGGGCACCGCCTCGACTATCCGCGAGCTCGACCTGGGCTCGATCCCGTCCTCGATCGACGACATGGCCGGCGATATCCAGCCGCCCTCGCACCAGCAGCAGCGGTTCAGCGGGGCCGCCGGCGCCGGCCCCGGGGCGAACAGGGCCGGCGGGGGGATGGTGCACAGTCACGGCACGGGCGCCGAGGTCGGGGACGTGCAGCGGGAGAAGTTCCTGCGGCAGATCGCGAAGGGGCTGCAGGAGGCGCTGCGCCCCAACGATCGGCGGCCCGTCGTCCTGGCGGCGGTGACCGAGCATCTCCCGCAGTTCCGCGGGTACCTGAACTACGAACACCTGGTGGACGAGGTGGCCGCCGGCAACCCGGACGCCCTGTCGCCCGCCGAATTGCACGAGCGTGCGTGGGCGGTGGTCCGGCCGGCGATGCAACGGCAGTCCGACGCGGTCGCGGAACGCTTCGGTGACGCGATCGGCGCCGGTCGCGCACTGGCCGGTGGCGGGTCGGACATCCTGCACGCCGCCCGCGAGGGACGCGTCGAGACGCTGCTGCTCACCCGTCGCCGCTGCACCGCCGAGCACGGCCCCGACGATCTGGACACCGCGGTCGGTCAGGTTCTGGCCACGTCCGGATCGGTGGTCGTGGTGGACTCCCTGCCGAAGGACGTGGCGGAGGGCGCGATCCTCCGATTCTGACCCCCGACGCCGGCCCCCGACGCCGACGTGGGTGCGGGCGGCGCGTGACGGCGCGCTGCCCGCACCCGCTGGCGTCTCGTGCACAGCTCCCGCTCAACTCGGATGTGTAGCGTCGCGGCTTCACGCACACGTCAACGTCAGGAGATCGAGTGCGCACACGAACGTGGAGGTCGGCGGTCGCCGCCGCAGGACTCGTACTGGTGGTCGCGGGGTGCGGTACCGGGGGCGACGACGACGAGGGCGGCGCCGCCCAGACGCAGGCAGCAGCCGAGCAGTCCGAACAGGCAGCTGAGCCCGGGCAGGAGGGCGAGCAGTCCGCGGACGGGCCCGACACCTCCGACATCCCCGACCCGGTGGCCGAGGTGAACGGCACCGAGATCTCACGCGACGAGTTCCTGTCGGTGTTCGAGAACCAGTACCAGCAGATGAGCATGCAGGCCCAGATGTCCGGCCAGCCCGTCGACGAGGCGCAGCTCAAGGAGCTGACCACTGACGGGTTGATCGGCACCGAACTGCTCACGCAGGAGGCCGGCACTCGGGGGATCGAGGTTTCCGATGAGGAGATCCAGGCCGAGTTGGCCGTGTTCGCCGAGCGCAACCAGGTCAGTACCGACGAGTTCGTCGAGGCGATGGGCGGGCAGGGCCTGGACCGCGAGGCCGTGCTGGACCAGATCGACAAGCAGTTGCGCGTCCAGAAGCTGATCATCGACGAGTACGGGGTGTTCGAGGCGACCGACGCCGAGGTGCAGGCCGCCTACGAGCAGGTCGCGCAGCAGCAGGCGATGTCCGGCGGTGGTGCGGCCGGCGGTGGCGGGCTGCCGCCGCTGGAGCAGGTCCGCGGCCAGGTCGAGGAGCAGGTGCGGGCCGAGAAGGAGGCCGGCGCGATGGAGGAGCTGTCGCAGAAGCTCCGCGCGGATGCGGACGTGACCGTCCACATCTAGGGGGCCCGCCGCGGTGGCGTCGCCGCCACGGTCACGGCGACTGCGCGGCGGTTCTGTCTATACGGTGACGTCGGTGTGCGGCAGCTGCTGCGCCACCCACGGGAACACGACCTCCATGAGCAGCAGGAACACGGCCGTCAGCAGGATGAGGACGAGCGCGACCTTGACCGGCCGCGGGCCGGGCAGGGATCGCCACAGGTAGGCGTACATCGGCTCATTCCTCCAGGGCGGCCGGGCGGCCGTCGGTCTTCGCGGTGGTCTCCACGAGGGCGGCGTGCACGATGAGCCGCTCGGCGTTGCTGTACATCGGGTGGCAGGTGGTCAGGGTGAGCAGGCGCTCGGGGGCCTCGGTCGCGTCGTCCGCGGGCGCGCCCGCCACGCCGGGGACCGGGGCGATCACCTCGACCGCGTCGGGGGTCGTGATGTGCCGGCCCGGGACGTGGGCGTAGTCGCCGACGGCGACGCGGTCGGCCTGCTGCGGGGTGAGGCACTCGCGCGCGGCTGCGAGCCGATCCGCGCCGCCGGGCTCCACCGGCAGGAGCCGGTAGGTCTGCCACTGTGTCTCGGTCTCGATGACGATCGCATCGCACGAGTCCAGCCGGTCGAGGTGCTCGAAGACGGCGCCGGAGCCGTTGCGGTGGCCCGCGAGCGCGGCGTTGCCCGGCTCGCCGGGCAGCTGGGTTCCGGGGTAGTGGCCCGGCCCGGTGCGCAGGTCCTCGGCGCGCGTCCCCTCCACCACCGCGTAGACCGCGTCTGGGCCGAGCGTCGGCAGGTGGATCCGGGCGAAGGGGTCGCCGAGCGTCGGCACAGGCGGCGGGATCGGTTCGCGGGCGGGCCGACCGGCTGCGCCGGGGCCACTCGCGTCGGGGCCGGGACCGTCGCCCCACTGCTCCTCGAGGCCGGCGGCGGCCTCGGCCTGCAGTCGCCCGGAGGCGAGGTTCGTCCAGAACGCCTCGTAGAACCCGTACAGCAGCAGGACCGCACCCACGGTGAGCAGCAGTTCGCCGAGGATCTGGCCGACGCCCGGTGCGCGGCGGGGCTTGCCGGGCGAGCGGCGGGGCTCGCCGGGCTCGCGGCGGGAGTCGCCGGCTGCGCTGCGGGCCGGTGTGCGCGACGGGGCGGGGGGTCGGCTCATCTGCTCGACCACCCCGGTGCATGCCCGTGCCTCGGCGCCACGCTGGAATGGTCTCACGACGGGATCCGGGGACACCGCGGCCCCGGCGGTGATGGAATCAACCCCATGCGCTCGATGAGACGGAAGCCCCCGGCGACGACGGTCCGGGTTGCCCGGAGGGTCTCGGCCGCCCGGGCGGTCTCGGCTGCGGCGTTGGTCGTCGGCCTCGGCACCGGCGCGGTCCTGCTGCCCGCCTCTGCCACCGCGCAAGCACCGTCGGCGCCCGCCGTCGCCGCGCCGCAGGCGGCCGCCCCGCCCGGGCTCGGTCCCGCGGGCACGGCCACCGTCCACGGTGACGCGGCCTCGACCGACACCCTGCCCGGCCGCGGTCCCGGCACGAACCCGGCAGTCGCGTCAGCACTCACCGGAGCCACCTGCTCGACCGTCTTCGTCGGCACCGACGGCCTCCCGGTCGCCCTGTGCACCTCGTACGTCGGACTCGCCCCGCCCACCCCGCTCGCGCCGACGGTCAAGTTGTTCCACCCCGACACCGCGGCAGTCCTGGCGGAGGTGCAGTTGGCCAAGGGGGCGCTGCTCGGCGGGGTCTACGGATACCTCGACGAGCAGGACCGGGTGGTGGTCGCGGACGGCAACCGCAGGCTGTTGGCCGTCGGGCACGAGCGCACGGACGCCGGCCCGTGGCGCATGACGGTCGACGTCCTGGCCGATCTCTCCCGGTCCGTCCCGGCCGGTGACGCGGTCACCGGCCTCATGCCCGCCTTCGACGGGCGGGTGTGGTTCGCCACCTCCGGCGGGGTGGTGGGGACCGTGCGGCCCGGGGGCGACGACGACGAGCTCCGCAGTCTCGCCCTGCCGGCAGGGGAGAAGATCTCCAACGGGCTGACGGTCCGGCCCGGCGGCGCATCGGTGATCACCACCCGCGCCCTCTACGAGATCGACAGCTCCGAGGACGGGACGCCGAGCGTGCGCTGGCGGCGCGGCTACGAGGTGGGGCAGGCGCGGAAACCGGGCCTGCTCGCCCACGGGTCGGGGACCACGCCCACCTACTTCGGGCCCGGCGACTCGCTCGTGGCTATCACCGACGACGCCGAGCACCCCGAGCTGATCGTCCTGCGCCGCGACGACGGGTCGCAGCTGTGCCGGATGCCCGCGTTCGCCACGACCTTGCGGCCCGACTCGGCCGCCACCGACGGGGTCCTCATCGACGGGCCCTCGGCCACCGAGAACTCGATCATCGCGACCGGAAACGCGCTGGTGCTGGTCAACACGTACGGGTTCGAATACCCGCCGTTCGCCGTCGACGGTCCCGCGGTGCCCCCGTCGGCGCCGTACACGGGCGGGATGACCCGAATCGACGTGCGATCCGACGGGGCCGGGGGACCGGACGGCGTCGGCGTCGGCGCCGGAGACGACGCGTGCTCGCGCGCGTGGACCTCGCTGTCCCGGACGGCGTCGCTGCCGAAGCTCACCACCGGCGACGGGCAGATCCACGCGCTGGCCTACGGCCCGCCCCGAGTGTTGTCCGCGCCCGGCTCCGCGACCGACCCGGGGCTCGCCTCGGCGCTCGATCAGGGTCTGGCGCAGAAGTTCGGGCCCGTCGACGTGACCTCGACCGATGTGGAGACCGGCCGCGAGGTGGCCCGCAGCTTCCTCGGCCACGCCCCGCTGGACGAACCGATGGAGCTCACCGGCACCATCGCCTCCCGCGGCGACGCGCCCGGCGTGATGTGGCAACCCACCCTCACGCGCATGCTCCGCATCGGCCCCGCCTGACGCCGATCGCGCGACCGCTGCAACGCACGCCCGCCCACCCGCCCCGAACTGTATTCCCGCCCACCCGCGCACCCGCGCACCCGCGCACCCGCCGACAAGCCGACCCTGCCGCCGACAAGCCGACCCTGCCGCCGACAAGCCGACCCTGCCGCCGACAAGCCGACCCTGCCGCCGACAAGAGGAAAACGCGCGGCCGCTCTCGGGCGATACACGCGAAATCCTCTTGTCGGCGGGTGGGGGCAGGCGGTGCGCGGGTCAGGCGCGCGGGTCAGGCGGTGCGTGGGTCAGGTGGTGGGTGGGGTCAGCCGGTGCGTGGGTCAGGCGCGCGAATCAGGCGGTGGGTGGGTCAGGCGGCGGGGGTCAGTCGGCGGGGCGGACGACCGCGACCGCGCACGGCGCTGTCTGGAGCAGGCGGCGGCTGACCGACCCGAGCAGCAATCCGGCGAATCCGCCGTGGCCACGCGAGCCGGTGACCAGCAGTGACGCCCCCGTGGCCTCGTCAGCGACCGTGACGGCGGGCTCGCCGACGACGAGGATGAGCTCGACGCTGACCTCCGGGTGGCGGGCCTCGTGCGGGGCGAGGGAGTCGAGGATGTCCTTCTCGTCCTCGGCGAGCACGCTCTCGGCCAGCTGATCGAGGTCGAACAGTGACGTGCCCGGCAATCTGGGCACCTCCACCGAGTGCACGGCGCGCAGGGTGACACCCCGGCGCTCGGCCTCGGCGAACGCGAACGCCACGGCGGGGTCACTCGCCGCCGAACCGTCGGCGGCCAGGACGACCGGGCCCCCGGTGGGGCTCTCGGGCGTCCGCGGGGTGATGACGAGGACCGGGCAGGTCGCGTGCTCGACGACGCCGGCGGAGGTCGACCCCATCGCGAAGTCCTCGCGCGCGGTGAGGCCGCGGCTGCCCACGACGATCGCCGAGGCGTCGCGGCCGACCCCGACCAGCGCGCTGACGGGACTGTCCGCGATCACCCGGTGGGTGGTCGGCACGTCGGCGGTGAGGTCGGCGAGCTGGTCGCGCATCGCGCCCTCGACGTTCGCGCGGGCGGTCTCGTCGAACGCCACGACGCGGCCCACCGCCCGGTCGGCGGAGATCACCTCGAGTGACGTGCCGTGGTCGCGGGCCCAGGCGGCCGCCCAGGCCACGGCTCTGCGGGCGTCACGCGAACCGTCGTACCCGCACACGACCGGTCCGGTGGTGGTCTCCGACATGGGTTCCTCCTGCAGGTTCGGGGGCACGCGGTCAGGGCCGCCGCGGTGCGGTGACGGCGATCCGGGGTCCGGGTCCAGCCTAGTCGCAGCCCGTTGACGGTCGCCCGTGCTCCGCGGACCCCGGACGCGTGCCGGGTCGGCCGATGGGATTCCTAGAACAGAGCCCCTCGTTTTCTGGACCTGTTCCAGAAAGTGGGCTAGGGTGATGCCCATGACGACAGCAACCGAGGACCAGGGGGCAGTGCTCCGCGATGCCGGGCTGAGGGTCACTTCGCCGCGGCTGGCGGTCCTCGCCGTCGTCGCCGGTCGTCCCCACATCGCGGCGGAGGACGTCGCGACTCTCGTCAGGGAACGGCTGGGCGCGGTGTCCACGCAGACCGTCTACGACGCGCTGCGCGTGTGCACCGACGTCGGCCTCATGCGCCGCATCGAACCCGCCGGCTCCCCGGCGCTGTACGAGCGTCGGACGGGGGACAACCACCACCACCTCGTGTGCCGGAAGTGTGGGCGCATCGAGGACGTCGAATGCGCGGTCGGACACGCCCCCTGCCTCACCGCCGACCGGGACCACGGCTTCGAGATCGATGAAGCAGAGGTCAACTACTGGGGAACTTGCCCCGAATGCCAGGCAGGGCAGGCCTCGCTTGTCTGATACTGAGGCCTGGACCACACCACTACTCCGCACCTTCTACTCCACACCCCATCTCGAGGAGCAACTGACGTGACCATTCATCCCGCAGACCGCGGCGTGCGCGACTTTCAGCCGAACTCCCACACCACCACCGACAGTGGCCAGCCCGTCCCGCACGACGAGTTCAGCGCCCAGGTCGGCCCGCAGGGTCCGCAGCCGATCCACGACTTCCACCTCATCGAGAAGCTCGCCCACTTCAACCGGGAGAACGTCCCGGAGCGCCTGCCCCACGCCAAGGGCTCGGGCGCGTTCGGCGAGTTCGAGACCACCGAGGACATCTCGGACATCACCTGCGCCGGCCTGTTCCAGAAGGGCGTCAAGACCCCGATGCTCGCCCGCTTCTCCACCGTCGCCGGTGAGAAGGGCAGCCCGGACACCTGGCGCGACCCGCGTGGCTTCGCCCTGAAGTTCTACACCGAAGAGGGCAACTACGACATGGTCGGCAACAACACGCCGATCTTCTTCATCCGCGATGCGATGAAGTTCCCGGACTTCATCCACTCGCAGCGCCGCAAGAACGCCTCCGGCCTGCGCAACCACGCCATGCAGTGGGACTTCTGGACCCTGAGCCCCGAGTCCACCCACCAGGTGACCTGGCTCATGGGCGACCGCGGCATCCCCAAGACCTGGCGCCACATGGACGGGTTCGGCTCGCACACCTACCAGTTCATCAACGCCGCCGGCGTCCGCCACTGGGTCAAGTTCCACTTCAAGACCAACCAGGGCATCGACTTCCTCACGCAGGCCGAGGCCGACAAGTTGGCCGGCGAGAACGCCGACTACCACCGTCAGGACCTGTTCGAGTCCATCAAGAACGGTGACTTCCCGTCCTGGGACCTTCACGTCCAGGTCATGCCGGTCGACGAGGCGGACGGGTACAAGTACAACCCCTTCGACCTCACCAAGACGTGGTCGCAGAAGGACTACCCGCTGCGCAAGGTCGGCACCATGACGCTGAACCGCAACCCGCAGAACCACCACGCGCAGATCGAGCAGGCCGCGTTCGCGCCGACCAACATCGTCAAGGGCATCGGCTTCTCGCCCGACAAGATGCTGCTCGGCCGCGTCTTCGCCTACCCGGACATCCAGCGCTACCGCATCGGCGCCAACTACCAGCAGGTGCCGGTCAACCGTCCGCTGTCTCCGGTGAACTCCTACTCCAAGGAGGGCGCCATGCAGTACGAGTACCCGCACCCCGCGCAGGCCGAGTACCACCCCAACTCGCTGGGTGGTCCGACCGCCGACGCGTCCAAGGCGTTCGACATCGGCGCCTGGGACACCAAGGGCTCGGACATCCACCGCGGCGACGTGAGCCCGCACGCCGAGGACACCGACTCGGTCCAGGCCTCAATCCTGTACCGCGAGGTCCTCGACGACGCCGCCCGCGAGCGGCTGGCGGCCAACATCGCCGGTCACGTCTCGGCGATCGACCCGTCGGAGACCGAGCTGCTCGACCGCGTCTATGCCTACTGGGCCGCCGTCGACCAGGGCCTCTGCGAGGCCGTCAAGGCAGGCGTCGAGGCGAGCCCCCGCGGCAACCACACGCTGCAGGAGTGACACCCCGGTAGCCGGCCAGTAGCAGGCCGACATCCGCTACTCCCCCTACGGATTCGCTACTCCGATTGGACTAGCGAATCCGGGGGCGGGGTAGCGGATTTCGTTGTGTCGTCGTCGGTCAACCGGCCCGGGCCACCGCCAGCGCGTCGTGATCCGCGATGGCGCGGCACGCCCGCCGCATCAGCAGGGCGAACATCTCGTCACCCCGATCCGTCCGGGTGCCGTACATCCAGCCGAAGATCCCCAGCACCGGCGTCTGCAGCAGGCCGTAGACGTAGTCGTCCCAACAGGCGTCGGCGGAATAGTCGGTGACACCGTGATCCAGCAGGGCCCGGTGGTAGTCCGCCACGATGTCGCGCTCGGCTGCCCGCCGGTCGTCCACGGTGAGGCTCGAACCGAGGAACCCGCCCAGGTCACGCCCGGGCAGGCCCACCGCGAGCGTCTGCCAGTCGCAGGCCAGCGAGGGACGGTTCCCGGCCGGGTCCACCAGCATGTTGTCGGCCCGGTAGTCGGCGTGCAGGAGCGCGAACCGCTCGGCCCGCCCGTTGGCCCACCGGGCGATCAGCGGGGCGATCTCCGCCATGATGCGGCGCTCGTCGTCGTCGAGTCTTCCCCCGAGTTCGGAGAGGAACGCCTCCAGCGCCGGCCCGCCGAGCTCCTGGAGAGTGACGTTGTCCTCGACCGTCGGCGCCGCGAGGCCCTCGATGCTCCGGAGCGTGGGGTCGCACCAGCGCGGTCCGTGGAGTCCTGCGAGGTTGACGGCGCAGTCGCGGGCCTGGTCGATCGTCAGCCCGGCGAGCTGGTCGCCCTGGACGAGCGGGGTGACGTCGTCGAGGATGAGCGTGAACTCGCCCTCCCGCTCGCCGAGTGCGGCGAACCGGACCCGCGGGACCCGCACGGCCACGGTCGGCGCGAGGTCACGATAGAACAGCACCTCGGTCCGGTACACGCCGTGCAACAGCGGCCGCATGCCCTCGTCGGGGTTCGGCAATTTCACGAACAGCGTCGGCGGGAGCCCGTCGCCGTCGACGTGGGCGAGCAGGCCGCATCCGATCTGACCGGTGCCGACCAGCTCCGTCCGCGCCGACCGGACCTCGGTGCCCAGGGCCTGCGACAGCCACGGCGCGGTGACCTCCTCCGGCGTACAGACCACCTGCGGGTTCGACGCGACACTAGTCATGACGGGAGATCCTTCCGGGATTGGGCTCGAGGTGGGCGAAGCGGTCGGGGTCCCGGCGCCCGCGCCACTCGGTGAGCACCGGGGCGAGCTCGTCGGGAGTGGCACCGTGCAGGACCACCGAGTCGGCGCCGAGCGCGAGCTGGCCCTCGATCCGGTCGGCGCACTGCGCGGCGCTGCCGACGGCGGCCGTGGCGAGCCACGCCTCGGGCAGGACCTCGCGGGCATGGCGCAGAAGGTCGAGATCGTCGGTGGCGTCGAGCGCGCCGGAATGGGAGGACAGTCGCTCGTCCGCGCGGAACGCCTCGAGCTCCGCCCGGTCCCACCCGTTCACCCGCACCAGGACATCGCCGTAGCCGGTGAGGTAGGTGGCCAATCGCCCGACGAGCTTGCGCAACCGGGCCGTCTCGTCGAGCGAGTCCTCGATGGTCGCCATCACCGACCAGATCCGCACGCCCGCGGGGTCGCGGCCGGCCTGCTCCGCGGACTCCCGGACCAGGCGGACGCAGCGCTGCACCGCCGCATCCGACATGAAGGTGTGGAGCACGACGCCGTCGGCGATCCGCCCGGCCAGCCGCAGCTGGTTGTCGCCCATCGCCATCATCAGCACCGGGATGTCCTCGTCGAACGACGCGTCCTGCATCAGGTACGGGTAGCTGCCGGCCGGGCCGTCGTGACCGACCACCGCCCCGCCGCCCCACAGCGTGCGGTAGATACCGATCGCGTCCTCGAGCTGCGCCGACGTCACGTGCGGCAGGCCCATGATGTCGAAGAGCAGGGAGATGCCCCGGCCCAGTCCGAAGGCGTAGCGCCCGCCGGACATCCGGTGCAGGGTCGTCGCCATGGTCGCGGTCACCAGCGGGTGGCGGGTGTTGTGGTTGGTCGCGGCGGTGCCCACTCCGATCCGGGAGGTCGCCGCTACCGCCGCGCCCGCCATCACCGCGGCGTCCTTGAGCGCGAACCTCTCGGACAGCAGGATGGATCCCAGGCCCAGCTCCTCGGCCCGCGCGGCTTCGGCGATGAGATCCGCCGGAGAGGCGCTGTGTCCGGCCAGCCCGTAGCAGGCGAGCTCGGGCATGAGGGCGGGGGGAGCGGCAGGCGGTCGGGCGGCGTCGTCGGCCATGGGCACCTTCGGGGCGAGGGACTCCGGACGAACCGGATGTGACATGTGTCACCCTAGCGCCACGTGGTGTCCGGCAGCGGCGGTTCCCGCGCTCCGTCGGCACGGTCGCCCTACGGTGTCGCGGGTCGAGCGTCGCACCGCAGCGCACCGCAGCGCACCGGGGAGTTCGGCCTACAGGCCCAGGACCGCCCGCGCGATGAGGAAGTAGACGATCAGCCCGGTGGCGTCGACGAACGTCGTGATGAACGGGTTGGAGAACACGGCCGGGTCGGCGCGGACGGCCTGCGCGAGCAGCGGCATCAGCCCGCCCACGGTCGCCGCGACGGTGCACAATATGAGCAGCGTCAACCCGATCACGAGTCCCAGATCGGTGCCGTAGATCAGTCCCGCGGCCAGCGCCCCGACCCCGCCGAGGACCAGACCCAGCGTGAACCCCGTCCGCACCTCCTGGGCCAGTACGCGCAGCCCATCCCGGGGACGCACGTCCCCCAGCGCGAGCGCGCGGGTCACCGTGGTGGCCGCCTGGTTTCCGGTGTTGCCGCCGGTGCCGATGATGAGCGGCACGAACAGTGACAGTGCCACCACCTGCTCGATCGTCCCCTCGAACACCTCGAGCACCTGGACGGTGAGCGCGGCGCCGAGGGCGAGGACCAGCAGCCACACCACACGCGACCGCACCAGCGATCGCACCGGGGTCGCCAGGTAGGGCGCGCGCAGCGGTTCCGCACCACCGGCGCGCGCGGTGTCCTCGGTCTCGGCGTCCTCGAGGACCCGCAGGGCGTCGTCGAACGTGAGGATCCCGACCAGCCGGCCCTCGTCGTCGACGACCGGCATCACGATGAGGCGCTCCTCCGCTGACCTTCGCGCGGCGGTCTCGGCGGACTCGCGTGCCCGCGCGGTGATCGCGTCGTTCATCAGGTCGCGGACCGGTGTCCCCGGCTCGGCGCGCATGATCGCGCGCAGGCCCACGATCCCCACCAGGCGACGCTGGTCGTCGGTCACCGGGATGGCGTAGATCGTCTCGGCCTCGTCGATCCGCTGGCGCACACGGTCGAGGGTCTCGCCGGCGGTGACGTCGGGGTGGGTGGAGATGAACTCCGGGCTCATCCGCCGACCGACCGAGCCGACCGGGTAGTCGAGCACCGCTGCGGTGAGGGCCTGCTCGTCGTGGTCGAGTTCCCGCATGAGCCGGGTGGCGACGCGCGCCGGGAGTTCGTCGATCAGCCCGGCCCGGTCGTCGGGGTCGAGGTCGGTGAAGATCTGGCTGACGCGGTCCGTGTGCAGCGCGCGGATCAGCTCGGACTGCAGCGGCGGGTCGAGGGCCTCGAAGACCACCAGCGCGGTGCCCTTGGACAGCAACCGGAACAGCACGGCCCGGTCCTTGGCGCCGCTGCGCTCGAGGACGTCGACGATCAGCCAGGGCGGCATCTCCTCGACCATGTCGGAGGCCGTGCGCAGGTCACCACTGGCGATCAGTGAGTCGATCCGTCGGGCGGCGTCGGCCGGATCACGCAGGGTCTGGTCCCGGCCGTCGCGCGCGTCACCCGGCCCGGTCATGTCCCGGTCTCCTCGGCGATGTCGTCGTAGGCCGTTAGCGGATCGAGTCTGCCGTCCGCCCGGTAGGCGGCGCGGGCCAGCGTCATGGAGGCGACCGTCGTCACCACCACCGTCGCTCCCAGGGCCACCAGCGCCATGAGCAGCTGCGCCCAGGAGAACCCGGATCTCAGCTCGTGCCCGTAGGCCGAGAAGATGAACAGCATCATCCCCAGGCCGGTCGCCACGGAAAGGATGTTGATCCGGGTCAGCGCGTCGCCGGCCCGGGACATGGTCACCGCGGCCACCAGGAAGCACAGCGACCCGAGAAGCGCCAGTACACCGATCACCAGGTCCGCGATCATCGAGCCCTCCATCCCCGTCACCGCTGTCCTCGGGAGAGCAACCGCGCGAGGGCGACGGTCGAGAGCACACCGATGAGCGATCCGAGCATTACCACGTCCAGGGCCACCGCAGATCCCTGACGGATCACGAACAACACGAACAGTGCCACCGCGCAGAAGTAACTCAGATCGGCCATGACGGCACGGTTGGCGTCGCCCGGTCCACGTACCGCGCGGACCGCCGCCACCACCATGCTCGCGACGACGATCACGGTCGACACGGCCAGCAGCACCGTCAACAGCGGGCTCATTCGTCTTCACCTCGCAGAACGGACAGCACCCGGTCCTCGGTCTGACCGAGCAACTCGATCATCTCCTGACGGGGCCCGCCGAGCACGACGTGGACCCACATCTCGTCGTCACCGATGACCGTCACCAGTGTCCCCGGCGTGACGGTGATCGCCCAGGCCAGGGCCGTGATCTCCACGTCGGTGCGGCAGCGCATGGGATAGCGCACCAGCACCGGGGTGCCGATCGGACCGGGTGTGACGGCCTCCTTGGCCAGGGCCACCGACGACAGCACGACGTTCCACAACAACCATCCCAGGACGACCGGGGCGCGGAGTACCCGGCGGATCACGAGCGTCCCCCGATCGTCGAGTCCGTCATCGCATCGGGGCCGTCGAGCACGGCCGAGACGTACGCGTCGGTGTCGACGAGGCCGGCCACCGCCCGGTCCACCTCCGGGGCCATCGCCCCGTACCCCAGGAAGATGGCCACCGACAGGGCCGCGAGTACGCCCCCGGGCACGAGCAGACGCGCCGGCACGCGCGGAGACGGGCGAACGTTGTCGTCGTCATCATCGTCACCGTCGTCGCCGTGCTCGTTGACCTCCCGCTGGCGCTCGTCGCTGTCACCGTCGTCATCGCCGGGACGGGGCGCGGGTCCGCCCCACATGATGCCGCGCCACAACCGGAGCATGGCCACGAGCCCGATGAGGGAGGAGACCAGGACGACGACGACGGTGGCGACTCCCCATGCGCCACCCGTCCCCAGGGCGGCGGTCACGACCTCGAGTTTGCCGGTCAGCCCCGAGGTGGGCGGCAGTCCGACGAGGGCCGCGATGGCGAGCACCAGCAGCACCCCCAGCGGACGTTCGCGGTACCAGAGGCCCGACAGCCCGCCCAGCTGCCCGCTGCGGTAGACGTGCTCGGCGGCACCGATCAGCATCACGAGCGCCCCGATGGTGACCATGTGGTGGATCATGTAGACGATCGCGCCGCCGGGAGCCTGCGCGACCGCCAGCGCGGCGAGGATGACGCCGACCCCGGAGACCATCTGCCAGGCGAGGATCTCGCGGGCACCGACGGGGGACGCCGAGGCGACGGCACCCCACAGCGCGGTCACCAGCGCCACGACCAACAGGACGCGGCCCCATGCCGGATCGAGGTCGAAGGCGGTGGCCCAGATCCGGATGACCGCGTAGAGAGCCACCTTGGTGTGCAGCGCGGAGAACAGCGCCATGACCCCGGCGGAGGTGCCGGGGTAGGCGCGGGGCAGCCACCCGTGGACGGGTACGGCGCCGGCCTTGATGCACAGGGCCATGAGCACCACGCCCAGGGCGGCGGCGACCCGGCCGTCCTCCTGTGCCGCTCCCGCGAGCACGGCGAGGTTGACGCTCCCGGCGGTGCCGTACACGAAGCCGACGCCCGCGAGCAGCAGCGTGGAGGTGAGGAGGTTGATCACGACGAACAACCGGCCCACGCCGAGGCGGCGCCACGTACCGGTCATGGCGATGAGGGCGTACGAGGGCAGCAGCATGACCTCGACGAAGACGAAGAGGTTGAACAGGTCGCCGGTGAGCAGGGCGCCGTTGGCGCCGGCGAGCAGCAGCAGGGCCAGCGGGGCGAAGTAGCGGCTCCGGCCGAACTCCCCGGTCTGGTCACAGAACACCAGGGACATCAACGCCACCACACCGGTGGTGACCAGCATGAGCGCGGCGAACGAGTCGGAGACGAAGGGGATCGCGACGCCCGGCACGAAGCCGCCCACCGAGGCGGCGATCACCGGTTCGGACCGGTGCAGTACGAGGAGCACGACCCCGGCGACCGCGGTAGCCGCCGGGACCGCCAGCGCCACGAGACGGCCGGCCTGCCGGGACGGCAGGATCGCCGTCACGGCGGCCGCCATCACGGGAATGGCTGCCAGCAGGGGCAGGAGCAGGGCGGTCACGACGCGTACTCCTCACCGGTGGGCGGGACGTTGTGGGTGTCGTCGTCGCGGCTCACCACCGCGAGCGAGAGCATGAACACGGTCACCGCGAGCGTGATGACGATCGCGGTGAGGACGAACGCCTGGGGGAGCGGGTCGGCGGACACGTCGACTGCGTTGACGTCGGCGAGTGGCTCGGCCCGCCAGGCCGCCACGCCAGCGCTGAGCAACGTGAGGTTGACCGCGTGGCTGATGAGCGCGAGACCGAACACGACACGGACCATGCCGCGCTGCATCATCAGGTAGACGCCGCCCGCGGTGAGGACGCCGATCATGATCGCGATGGTCACCGGGCGACCTCCTCGTCGGTTCCGCGACGAGTCCCCGGGGTGCCCCCGGTTACGCCGGTACCGGCCCCACCACTGGTTTTCCGCGGGCCTGACTTCCGGCGGCCGGTGTCCGGCGCGTCGGGGCCGGAGACGACCTCTGCGGGGGCGCGGCCCGCGCCGAGCGTGTTGAACGCGGTCATGACCAGTCCGAGGACGCCGGCGTAGACCCCGAGGTCGAAGATGAGGGCACTGGAGAGGCGCTGGCCCAGGAAGTACCCGTTAGCGGGCTGGAGGAACTGCCCGAGCGCGTAGCCGCCGATCCCGGTGAGTCCGGCGACCACCAGCCCCCCGCCGATGAGCGCGACCGGGGTGGAGCGTCGGCTCACGGGGCGATCCGACTCGCGGGCCAGGTAGACCAGCGCGAATGCGCACGCCGCGACCAGGGCGGCGATGAAACCGCCGCCGGGCTCGTTGTGGCCACGCCACAGCAGCATCACGGAGACCACGGCGAGGACCGGCGTCACGCCCCGTGCGAGCAGCTTCAACGGCACGGTGTTGCGGGCGGCGTCCTCCAACGCCTCCGCGGCCGTGCCGGTGCTCTTCGCGGAACCGGGCAGGGTCTCGCGGACGGACTCGGGATCCATGGTCTGGGCGGTGGCCCGGACCGAGCCGAGGACGCCGAGGATCGCGATGCCGGCCACGCCGAGCACGGCCACCTCGCCGAAGGTGTCGAGAGCGCGGAACTCCACGAGGATCGTGTTGACGATGTTGCTCCCGCCGGTGATCTCGGGGCTGTTCTCCAGCAGGTACACGCCGATCGGGGAGCGTTCCCGGCGCCCGGTGAAGACCAGCACACCGATGGTGGTTGTGATGCCGGTGAGGACGGCCAGCACGATGGCGGCGGTGTTCCTCGGGCGGGAGGCGGTGATGAAGTCGCGGGGCAACCGCCTCAGGACGAGCACGAACATGATGATCGTGAGCGCCTCGACCAGCAGCTGGGTCAGTCCGACGTCGGGCGCGCCGAGGCCGAAGATCTGGATGGTCACGGCGATCCCGACGGCCGACAGCAGCACCGCGGCCGACAGGCGCGAGCGCGTGACGCACAGCCCCAGCACGCCCACCGCGACCACGAGGAGCAACACGACGTCGATCGCGTTCTCGAGCCCGCCGACGCGCGGGGGGATCTCACTGCCCGTCGCCAGTGCCCAGCCGCCGATCCCGACCGCGTAGACGCTCAGGACCGCCAGCAGGGCGCCGGCGTGCCGAGCGGGGGAGTCCGACGCGGTGGGACGGACCAGCGCGCGGCCGGCGCGCGTGGCCGCCGACGTCAGGCCCTCGAGGACGGAGGCGCCCGTGAAGGGCAGCAGCGCCCGGTCGAGTGCGCGGTCGATCGGCGTGCGCTTCCAGGCCAGCAGGGCACCGACGACGAGGATCAGGGCGGTGAGCCCGACCTCGAGGGTCAGCCCGTGCCACAGGACGAAGTGGGCCTCGTAGGTCAGGTCGTCGATCGTCCCGGCGGGAGCGGTGCCATAGACGACGGCGGTGCCCGGTTCGTTCGGGGGCCAGCCGAACGAACCGGCCGCGGCCTCGGCGACCGCGGACATCGGCACGTCGAAGACCCAGACCACGAGCGCCAGCGGCAACCCGATCGCGGCGGGCAGGGCCGCGGGCAGCCAGAGCCGGACCGGTGCCTCGTGGACCTCGTCCGGGTCGGCCGCCGTCCGGGCCGGGTCGCGGTAGACGCCGAGGAAGCCGCCCAGCACGATCCGGGCGCAGTAGAGGAAGGTGAGGATCGCCCCGATCACGGCGGCGGTCAGCAGGGCGGTCACCGCCACCGTGTTCCCGCCGGCGACGTCGCCGAACGCGATGAGCATGGACTCCTTGGACACGAAGCCCAGGGTGGGCGGCACGGCGGCCATGGCGCCCGCGCCGAGCACGGTGGCGCCGAACGTCCACGGCATGCGGCGCCACAGCGGGCCGAGGTCGCGGATGTCGCGGGCCCCCGCCTCGTGGTCGACCACGCCGACCAGCATGAACAGCCCGGACTTGAACAGGGCGTGGGCGACGGTGTGCAGTGCGGCGGCGGCGAGCGCCTCCTGCGTCCCCACGCCGATCGCCGCGGTGATCCACCCCAGCTGGCTCACGGTGGAATAGGCCATGAGCTGCTTGAGGTCGGTCTTCTGCAGGGCGAACACGGCCGCCATCACGGCGGTTCCCATGCCCACGGACACGAGCAGTGCGTTCCACACCGGCACGTCGTGGAAGGCCGGGGAGAACCGCATGAACAGGAAGATCCCGGCCTTGACCACGGCCGCGGCGTGCAGGTACGCGCTCACCGGGGTCGCCGCCGCCATCGCGTCCGGCAGCCAGAAGTGGAACGGGAACTGGGCGGACTTGGTGAACGCGGCCACCGCCACGGCGACCGCGATCGCTGCGGTGAAGCCGGGGTCGGTGGACCACACGTCGTGCGCGAGGGCCTCCGAGATGGAGGTGGTGTCGGTGCGCAACCACATGGCCACGAGCGCGCCCAGCAGCACGAGGCCACCGACGACGGTCACCGTGAGGGTGCGCAGCGCGGCGGCGTAGGCGGGGCGGCCCGAGTTGGCGATCAACGCGAACGACGCCAGGGACGTGAGCTCCCAGCACACGTAGAGCAGCACCATCGAGTCCGTGAGGACGAGCCCCAGCATGGATACCGTGAACAGGGTCATGAGCTGGTAGAAGCCGTAGTGCTGTGGGCGCCGCCCGCGGGCGTGCCGACGCCCGTGCCCGTGGTCACCGCCGCCGGAGAGATACGACGACGAATAGATCAACACGATCGCGCCGATCACCAACGCGAGCATCGCGAAGAGCAGGCCCGTGGGGTCCGCGAACAGGTCCAGGGTCCAGTCGCGGGCGGGCACCCAGGGGATGCGTACGACCTCGGTGGGCCTCCCCGACAGGGCCAGCGAGAGCGGCCACAGGAGCGCGGACGCCCCCAGTAGGTAGAGCGCCGCGAGCGGCCATCCCGCGCCCCGGCCCAACCACCGTGTGAGCGGCCATGCGAGCAGGGTGGCCAGACCTGCAGCAGCGATCGCGAGGACGGGGCTCATGGCTCCTTCCTGCGCGGCAGCGGGTGGCGAGGGGTGCGAAGGTTTCCACGGAAGTTTATCAACAGCCACGGACACCGATGCGGGGGCATGCCGAGTGACCTGCGGGAACACCGGTTCCAGGGGGCTACGATCCGGCCATGACCTCCTCGGACGCCCCCTCTGAGACCTCGCCGCACACCGACATCCTGCCCGTCACCGACCCCGGCACCTCCCCTCGATCAGACCCCCCGGACGCGCCGGACGCCCCGGGCCACGAGGTCGGCGCCGCCCGCGGGGGACCCGCGCGGCGGCTGCTGGGCCTGGCGCTGATCGTCCTGCCCCTCGTCCTGGCCGCACTGTGGGCGGTGGTCGGGCCGACCCCCCAGCAGGAGGACGCCGCCCCCGGCGCCGGCGGGCCGCTGCGTTCGGCGCTGTCGGAGGCGTCGGCCAACTCGTCGTTCACGGTCGCCGGAGCAGAGCAGTTGCGCTCCGGGACGGCCGAACTCGCCGACGGTGCCGGGCAGCTGCGCGACGGCTCCGCGGAGCTGGCCACGGGCATGGAGCAGTTGCAGGCGGGGATGGGGCAGGCCGGATCCGGGGCCGAGGAGGTCGCGGGCGGCGTCCGTCAGGTCGTGGGTGCGGTCCGCGGGGTCGCCGTGATCCAGGGGCAGGTCTCCACCGCGATCGAGGACGCCCTGTCGCGGCTGCAGGGCGACGCCCCCGAGGTCGTCCAGGCGCGCAACGCCCTGACCGGGCTCCGTGACCAGCTGGCCACCCAGGGCCTCGACCAGAACACGCTGAGCAACCTCGACCAGCTCGACTCCGGCGCGGCGGAACTCGCCCGCCAACTCTCCGCCCCGGGCGCCGAGCTGCGCGACGGCGTCTACTCCGCCACCCGTGGCGCCCGCGAACTCGCCGGCGGCGCGGGCGAGCTCGCCACGGGAGCCGACACGCTCCGCGACGGTGCGGCCAGCGTCGCCGACTCCGCCGGCCGCACCCAGGAGTCCATCAGCAAGACCGGGCGGGCCCTGGCCGTCGAGCAGGGCGACGCCGGGCTGGAGGCCGCCGCGGCCGCCGACGACTCCGAGCGCCGCACCTCCGCCGGAATCCTCGGCGTGGCCGCCGCAGCGATGCTCGGAGCACTGCTCGTCCAGCTCGTCCGCCGGCCCGGCTCGTCGATCGCGGAGTCGGTTCTCGCGCTGACCCTGCTCACCGCGGGCCTGTCCGCGTGGGCGCTGGCCACCGCCGACGGCCCCACCGCGGGCGGGGCTACTGCCGCCGTGGCTCTCGTCGCCCTCGTCGTCGTCGCCTCCTCCGCCCTGTGGCGCGCACTCGTCGCGGTGCTCGGCCCGTGGCCCGGTCGGATCACGGCGGTGATCCTCGCCGCCGCGTCGGCCGGCGCGGCGTGGTGGGTGTGGGTCGCCGGCGGTGCGCCCTCGGCGATCGTCACCGTCACCTCGGCGACCACGACCGGGCAGGCCACCGCGGCGCTCGACGCCGTGCTCCTGTCCGGGCCCGCCTCCGTCGCCTGGACCGGCGCGGCGGTCCTGCTGGCGGTCGCGGTGTTCTCGCTTCTGGCGGTGATCGTCGCCGGGCGGCCCCGCGCCCGCCGGTAGACGTCGCGCCGAGGCGGACCCGCTCCCGCGCCGACGAGAAGAGCGTTCCGCACGCCTCCCTCTCGGGAAACGTGTGCGGAACGCTCTTCGGGATGCAGGGGTCGCGCGAGGTCAGTCGGCCAGGCCGACGACCTCGTGTTCGTCGGAGGGCTCGTCGGTGATCGCGTCCACGCCGCCGTCGGTGAGCATGGGGACGCTGAAGACGAACTCGGGGATCGCGAAGGCGTCGACCAGCGTGCGCGCCCGGCCGGCCAACTTGGTGCAGAGACGGTTGCGGGCCGCGGTGGCCGCCTTCGTCCGCTCGGTCGTCAGGCGGTTGTGCTCGAGGAACCAGCCCTTGTCGCCGTCCACGATGTCGAGCACGTACAGGTCGCACAACATCCCGAGGACCTCCCTGGCCTCCGGGTCCTCGCAGGCCTCCACGGCCTCGGCGAAGCGGGCGAACACCCAGCTGTCCATGTGGGCGCGACCGGCCTGCAGGAGATGATCCTGCGCCGAGTTGAAGACCTTGAACGCCGCCGAACCGTCCTGGCCCTGCGCCTTGCGCAGCCGTCGCGCGACCGTCTCCAGAAGGTGCTCCTCGCGGTCGACGAGGAGCTGGAGCTGGTTGCCGCGATCGAGCAGGTCGGTGTGCTCGCGGTCCGTCACGGCGTCGACGAGCTTCTGCCACAGGGTGGAGGCGCGGGCCTTCTCCTGCACCACGTCGACGGCCGTGCTCAGCGCGAACGCGACGGTCTCGCGCTGGTCCATGTCGCCGAAGTCCGCGGCGTAGGAGCTCAGGAGCTCCTTGCCCACCAACTGGGTGAGCACCACGTTGTCGCCCTCGAAGGTCGAGAAGACGTCGCAGTCCTTGCGCATCTCTGTGAGCAGGTTCTCCGCCATGTAGCCGGCGCCGCCGCAGGCCAGGCGGGCCTCGATGATCGTGTCGTTGGCGAACGCGGTGACCGAGGCCTTGATGCCCGCGGCGTGGGTCTCCATCTCGCGGCGACGGACCTCGTCGAAGGCCTCCGGGTTCTTCTCGAACTCGTCCAGTTCGAGGATGATGGCGTTCTGGGCGCACGCGAACGCGTACGCGCGGGCGACCCGTGGCATGAGCCGACGCTGGTGCTCGCGGTACTCCAGCAGCGGGATGCCCTTGCCGGTCTCCGGGTGGTCGAACTGCCGGCGGACCAGCGAGTACCGCACGGCCAGCGCCAGCGCGGTGCGCGCGGACGCGCCCGCCGCCGCTCCCACCGACACCCGACCGCGGATGAGCGTGCCGAGCATGGTGAAGAATCGGGCGCCCACCGAATCGATGGGGGAGGAGTACTCCCCGTCGGCGTCGACGGCGCCGAAGCGGTCGAGCAGCGCCTCCCGCGGGACCCGCACGTCGTCGAACCAGATCTTGCCGTTGTCCACGCCCGCGAGGCCGCCCTTGGGGCCGTGGTCGGAGGTGCGCACCCCCGGCAGGTCGTTACCGGCCTCGTCGCGGATCGGCACGAGCAGGCAGTGGACACCGTGGCGGAGTTCCCCGCCGTCGTCCGCGGTCGTGATCAGCTGGGCGAACACGGCGGCCATCCGGCCGTCGCGGGCGGCGTTGCCGATGTAGGCCTTCTCCGCACTGGGCGTGGGGGTGTTGACGACGAACTCGCCGGTCTCACGATCGAACGTCGCCGTCGTCTCCAGGTTCTGCACGTCCGAGCCGCCGCCGACCTCGGTCATGGCGAAGCAGCCGAGCAGGTCCAGGGACATGACGTCCGGCAGGTACTTCTTACGGGTCTCGGAGTCGCCGAGGTTGGCGATCGCGCCGCCGAACAGGCCCCACTGGACGCCGGCCTTGACCATGAGGGACAGGTCGAGGTGGCCGAGCATCTCGAAGGACGTCAACGCCCCGCCGGTGTCACCGGTCCCACCGTCCTCCTCGCGGAACCCCAGCTTGGGCATCCCGGAGTCGGCCAGGCGCTGGAGCTGCGCCAGTACATGGTCGCGATGCTCCTCCATGCCCAGCCCGATCGGGTTGAGCATGTCCGGGGTCATGGCCTCGCGCGTGAACTCGCGGGCATCGGCCCAGGTCCCGTCGAGGACCTTCTGCAGCGAGGCCGCGAGGACCGCGTCCCCCGCCCCGGTGGTGGTGATGCGGCCGTAGTTCGGGTGCACGGCCGGGCCGGTCCCGGGTGCACTGTCCCCTGCGGCGGCGGCGTTCTGGACGTCGGTCTCGGAGGTCATGACACGACTCTACGGAGAGTCCGCGCCGCTGTGCACCGGAAGAGCGGCCCCACGTCGGCGGCACCACGGCAGGGGGAACCCGAGGGCACGGCACGAACTGGCCGAGGGCACGAAAAGACCGAGGGCCCGGATCACCGACGTGATCCGGGCCCTCGCATTGTCGGGGTGGCGGGATTTGAACCCACGGCCTCTTCGTCCCGAACGAAGCGCGCTACCAAGCTGCGCCACACCCCGGTCGACAACGAGGGATACTCTAGCGCCCCGCCGCCGGAATCGCGAAACCGGGTCAGGCCGGCAGGGGCACCTTCACCCGTTGCGGGGTCACCGGGACCTCGGATCCCTCGCCGCCACCACCGGGGGCGGCGACCAGTTCCAGCAGGGTCGCCTCCGGGCGGCAGAACGTCCGAACCGGCACGTACGGGGAGGTGCCCAGGCCGGCGGAGACGTGCAGCACCAGGTTCCGGCCCCACGCGGACAGACCCTGGGCCCGCGAGCGGTCGATGCCGCAGTTGGTGACGATCGCGCCGGTGGGGAGGCAGAGTTGACCACCGTGGGTGTGCCCCGCGAGCGCGAGGTCGTACCCGTCGGCGTCGAACCGGTCCAGCACGCGTGGCTCCGGGGAGTGCAGCAACCCGATCCGCAGGTCGAAGGCGGGCCCGGCGGGTCCGGCGATCTCGTTGTAGTGGTCCCGTCCGATGTGGGGGTCGTCGACACCGGCGACGAGCACGCTACGGCCGTCGACCGCGATCTCGGCGCGCTGGTGGGTGGCGTCGACCCAGCCCCGCTCGTTGAAGGCGGCCCTGAGATCCCGCCACGGCAACGGGACGGCCGAGTGCTTCTGGCGGCCTATCCCGATGTACGGCAGCGGGCTCTTGGGGACCGGGGCGTAGTAGTCGTTGGAGCCGAACACGAACGCCCCGGGCCGGTCGAGCAGTGGCCCGAGGGCCTGGACCACGGAGGGCACCGCCCGGGCGTCGGAGAGGTTGTCACCGGTGTTGACGACCAGGTCGGGCTCCAACTCCGCCAGCGAGTTGACGAACTGCTGCTTGCGCTTCTGGCCGGGCATCATGTGCAGGTCCGAGACGTGGAGGATCGTCAGGGGCCGCGAGCCGGGCGCGAGCAGCGGCAGGGAGTGGCGGCGCAGCGTGAAGGCGTTGCGCTCCCAGCCCGTGGCGTACACGGTTCCCGCCACGACCGCCCCGGCGAGGACGGCCGCCGCGCGGGCGGGGGAGGTCGTCGAAACCCGGGTCTTGCGTGAAGGGCGTGACATCAGTCCAGACTACCGACGCCGGGCGGGGTCACCGCGGCGGCGAGATGGTGATGGGGGCCAGGCCCGGCACGTTGAGCACGATGGGTTCGTCCCCGACCGGCGCCCCCGGGCCGGAGGCGCCCTGCCCCTGCGCGCCGGTGCCCCCGCCCCCGCCGCCGCCCGATCCGTCGGAGACGCGGAGGGTGAGCTGGGACCCGGGGATGCCGGTGCTGCCGTCGACGCCGATGACGGTGCCGTACGGGCGGCCGGTGCCGGAGACGAACTGCGTGTTGACGACGAACCCGGCGTTGGTGAGTAGCGACGTCGCGGCGGACTGGCTCATGCCCGCGACGTCCGGGGCGGCGGCCCCGCTGGTCCCGGCCTGGTAGGCGGGATCGGGTGCGGGCAGTCGGAGCGGGCCGTAGATGTCGGCGATCGGGGAGAAGGCCGAGAACCAGGTCTGTGCCGGCTCGAGGCCACCGAAGAGGTTGCCGTACGAGCACTGGCGCAGGGGGCTGGTACACAGCTCGGTGGTGGTGGTGCCGTCGTTGAACGCGTAGACGGCCGCCGCGTAGTTGTTGGTGAAGCCCAGGAAGGCGGAGGACCGGTTGGCCTCGGATGTGCCCGTCTTGCCGGACATCGGCAGGCTCCACCCGGCGCCCGATGCGGCGCCGGCCGCCGTGCCGGCGCCCACGTGGTCCTTGGACATGGCGACGGCGAGGGTGTCGGCGAGCCCTTCCTCGACGACCTGCTCGCACTCCGGCTCGTTCAGCTCGACGGGTGCGCCGGTGCGGTCGGTGATCGACTCGATGGGACTGGGGGGACACCAGACGCCGCCGGAGGCGATGGTGGCGCCGACGTTGGACAGTTCCAGCGCGTTGACGGCGGTGGGCCCGAGGGTGAACGAGCCGAGGTTGTTCTTCTTGACGAACTCGCTGATCGAGTCGCCTCCGGGCGCGGTGCCCTTGCGGTCGTAGGAACGCATGCCGAGGCGGACCGCCATGTCGACGGTGGGCGAGACGCCCACGTCCTTGATGAGATTCACGAACGTCGTGTTGGGCGACTGCGCGAGGGCGTCGGTCACGGACAAGGAAGAGGGGTACGAGCCGGCGTTCTCCACGCAGTACTGAGCGGGCGGGCACCCGGCGGCGCCACCGGCGCCGAGTCCGGAGACCTGGACGCGACGCGGCACCGGGAGGCTCGTGTTGGTGCCCATGCCCTTCTCCATGGCGGCGGCGACGGTGAAGACCTTGAAGACCGAGCCACCGCCGTCACCGACCAGCGAGAACGGCTGCGGTTGCACGGTCTGGCTGTCGCCCAGTTCGAGTCCGTACTGGCGGCTGGAGGCCATCGCGACGACCTTGTGGGCGTCCTTGCCGGGCCGGACGACGCTCATGACCTCGGCCACGCCCTGGGCGGTCGGGTTGCCGTACGTGTCGACCGAGCGCTGGACGTTCGACTGCACGGTCTCGTCAAGGGTGGTGCGGATCGTGTACCCGCCCTGCTCCACCATGTCCCGACTCAGGCCGTTCTCCTCGAGGTACTGGAGGACGTAGTCGCAGAAGAATCCGCTGTCACCGGCGGTGATGCATCCCCGGGGCAGCGGGTTCGGTCGCTCGAGCACGCCCAGCGGTTCGGCCGCGTAGTCCTCGCCCTCCGCGGGGGTGATGGCGCCGGTCTGCACCATCGTGTCGATGACGGTGTTGCGGCGCTGCGTGGTGCCCTCGGGGTTGGTGTACGGGTCGAACCGACTGGTGGACTGCACCATGCCCGCCAGCATCGCCGCCTGGGAGACGCTGAGGTCGCGGGCGTCGACGCCGAAGTAGGTCTGTGCCGCGGTCTGGACGCCGAACGTACCGTTGCCGAACGAGATCAGGTTGAGGTACTTGGTGAGGATCTCGTCCTTGCTCAACTCCCCGTCGAGGGTGAGCGCCATCCGGATCTCTTTGATCTTGCGCGCGGGCGTGGTCTCGACCGCGGCGCGACGCTCCGCGTCGTTCTCGGCGGAGACGAGGAACTGGTAGTTCTTGACCAGCTGCTGGTCGATCGTCGACGCGCCCTGCTCGACCTCGCCGGAGGTGGCGTTGGTCAGGGCCGCGCGGACGGTGCCTCGCCAGTCGACGCCGTTGTGGTCCGCGAACCGGCGGTCCTCGATGGCGATGATCGCCAGCTTCATCTGCTGCGAGATCTCCTCGCTGGGCACCGGCACGCGCTGCTGGTCGTACAGCCACGCGATGGGGGCGCCGGCCGAGTCGGTCACCGTGGAGATCGACGGCAGGTCACCCTTGATGAGGTCCGCGGACGTCCCGGCCAACGTGTCGGCCATCTTGTTGGAGGCCAGCCCCGCTGCCCCCGCGATCGGGAACA
This sequence comes from Dietzia sp. 111N12-1, assembly GCF_001658045.1. Classification (NCBI taxonomy): domain Bacteria; kingdom Bacillati; phylum Actinomycetota; class Actinomycetes; order Mycobacteriales; family Dietziaceae; genus Dietzia; species Dietzia sp. 111N12-1. Next base: position 49,136 of record NZ_LSSV01000034.1, read on the forward strand.
GGGACCCCGCCGTGACCACCCCGGCGGCGACACACGTCGCGACCAGCTTTCCCAGCGAACTCATAGCCGACACACGCACAGGGTACGTGACCACCCCTCCGGGACCACCCGTCGCGCGGCGATCATGTGTCGACTCTTTACTTCTGTTGTGTGACTGCGGTAACAATATGGGGGAACGCGGGACGGATCGGAATAGGATCGCGATACACGAATCCCAGGTGCGACCGCCCACGGACACAGTGAGCCCGCCGCGCCGGGCGGGCTCAGAAGGCCGGAGACGTGCGCGGTCAACCCGTCCACGACTCCACTCACGCAAGGGGTATTTCGATGACGGCCACCCTCCCCGGGACCACCCGCACCTCCGACCACGGGGTCCGCCCCGGTGCCGGCAACCCCCTCGGCTCCGAGGAGATCATCATCGGGGAGGGCCGCCAGGAATGGGTGGCCCAGGCCCGGTGCAAGGACATCGATCCGGACGAGCTGTTCGTCCGCGGCGCGGCGCAGCGCAAGGCCGCCTCCATCTGTCGGCACTGCCCCGTCCTGCTGCAGTGCCGCGCCGACGCTCTCGACAACCGCGTCGAGTTCGGTGTCTGGGGCGGTATGACCGAGCGTCAGCGCCGCGCCCTGCTCAAGCAGCACCCCGAGGTCCGTTCCTGGGCAGACTTCTTCGCGCAGCAGATCGAGCGGCACACCGCGGTCTACTGAGTCCAGAGGTCTACCGAGTCCTGAGGTCCACCGAGTCCTGGCGAGTCGAGGCCCGGACACCTCGAGCGCGGCCCGCGGCACCCGCCGCGGGCCGCGCTCGTATCCGTCAGCCGCAGAGTTGGTCGCCCACCGACCGCAGTGCCTCCAGGTTGGAGATCTCGAACGGCAGTGAGGGCACGCCGACGATCCGCACGTCCGGGTGGGTGTCGGTGAACGACTCGAGCAGTCGGACCTCCTGCTTGGCGGTGCCCGCCCGGTCGGCGTGGATGCGCAGCACCGCCTCGGCCTCCGGGTTCTCCCCGGCCAGGCGGTCGGCGGCCGCGCAGGCCTGTTCGGCGCTCAGGTCGGTCAGTCGCGGATGGGTGCGGTTGACCACGACCCCCGCCAGCGGCATCTTCTCCTCGGACAGGCGCTCGGCGAAGAACGCGGCCTCGCGCAGGGCGGGCCGCTCCGCGGAGGAGACCACCAGGAACTCCGTGCCCTTGCGGCGCAGGATCGCCTGGGTCCGGGACGCGCGGGTGGAGAACCCGCCGAACGTGGAGTCCAGCGCCACCACCATCTCGGAGGCGTCCTTGAGCATCGAGGACCCCACCACCGTGGACACGCCGCGCATCGCGGTGCTCATCGCGCCGGTCACCAGGCGTCCGACCCCGCGGCCGGGCGTGGAGAGCAACCGCATGAGCCGACTGTCGAGGAACGCGCCGAGGCGGCGCGGTGCGTCGAGGAAGTCCAGTGCGTTGCGCGACGGAGGGGTGTCGACGACGACGAGGTCCCACGCGGAGTCGTCGAGGAGTTGCCCCAACTTCTCCATGGCCATGTACTCCTGGGTCCCCGCGAAGGAGGTGACCATCGTCTTGTAGAAGCGGTTGTCCAGGATGTCCCGGGCCTTGGCCTCCGTGGTGTTGGCCACCACCAGTTCGTCGAACGTACGGCGCATGTCCAGCATCATCGCGTGCAGTGACCCGCCGGCGGCGGATTTCTCCTGCCCGAGATCCACGGGGGACGGTTCGTTGGACAACTCGTCGATGCCGAGGGCCTGCGCGAGGCGACGGGCCGGGTCGATGGTCAACACGACCGTGTCGCGGCCGAGTTCGGCGGCCCGCAGGGCGACCGCCGCGGCGGTGGTCGTCTTGCCCACGCCGCCGGCGCCGGTGCACACCACCACCCGGGTGGCGGGGTCGGTGAGCATGGCGGTGATGTCGAGGCGGCGTGTCATGTCAGTGGACTCCCTGGTCGACGAGGGCGGAGGCGAGGTCGTAGAGGTCCGCGACCTCCACCCCGTTGGGCAGCGCCGGCAGCACGAGGGTGGGGCAGGCGGCGGAGGTGAGCGTCTCGCCGGCGCGGAGTTGGCCGCGGGCCACGCGGGCGTGCTCGATCGCCTGCACCAGCAGGCCCTGCAGTCCCTCGTCGTCGACCTCCACGCCGGTCGCGTCGAGGCCGTCCGCGACGGCCTCGGCGTCGATGTCCTCCTCGGCGATCCGCCGGAGCGCGTCGTCGTCGAGGTGCCGGGTCTCGGCGCGGTTGATGATGACCTGGCCCATCCGCAGGCCGTGGCTCTCGAGCTCGGCGATCGCCTCGATGGTCTCCTGCACCGGCAACGATTCCAGCAACGTCACCAGGTGCACGACCGTGCGGGTCGAGTGGACGAGCTCCGAGACTGCCTCCGCCTGGCGTCGGATGGGGCCGCCCCCGCCGGCGAGGTCGGCCATCGCGGTGGTGACGTCGAGGAACTTGCCGATCCGGCCCGTGGGCGGGGCGTCGACCACCACGGCGTCGTAGACGACCTCGCGCTTGGCGTGCTCGCGCGCGACGACCTCATAGATCTTGCCGGTGAGCAGGACGTCCTTGAGCCCGGGTGCGATGGTGGTCGCGAACTCGATCGCGCCGACCGACTTCATCACCTTGCCCACCACCCCGAGGCGGTAGAAGGTGTCGAGGTAGTCGAGCATCGCGGCCTCGATGTCGATCGCGAGCGCGAACACCTTGCCGCCGCCGTCGACCCTGGCCACGAGTTCCTCGCGGTACGGCAGCGGGGCGCGGTCGAAGATCCGGGCGATGCCCTGACGTTCCTCCACCTCCACCAGCAACACCCGCTTACCGGTGGAGGCCAGCGCGAGCGCCAGGGAGGTGGCGACGGTCGTCTTGCCGGTCCCGCCCTTCCCCGAGACGTAGTGCAACTCGGCCCGCGCGGAGCTGTCGGACCACCCGGTGGACAGTTCGTCGGCGATGGTCGACCGGGTCGACCGCGTACCTGGACTCATCGTGGACGGCATGCGTTCCACACTAAGCGCTCACACCACCGCGCGCGGGGCGCTCGTGACTTACCTAGAGTGGGTCACATGAGCGAATCCACTGGAGCAGCCCGGTTCGAGTACGTCACGGTCCCGCTGCTGACGCACGCCACCAAGCAGATCCTCGACCAGTGGGGAGGCGACGGTTGGGAGCTGGTCTCCGTGCTGCCCGGCCCCACGGGTGAGCAGCACGTCGCCTACATGAAGCGACGGCTCTGATGCCCGAGACCGAGACCGGCTACTGGACCCGCAAGCTGGAGCAGCTGGGTCTGGAGCTGCCGACGGTCGTCCCGCCGGTCGCCAACTACGTCCCGGCGGTGCGCACCGGCGCGTTCGTCTACACCTCCGGGCAGCTGCCCATGGTCGACGGCGCCCTGGCGGCCACGGGCAAGGTGGGGGCCGAGGTCACCGCCGAGCAGGCCGCCGACCTGGCCCGCACCTGCGCACTCAACGCGCTGGCGGCCGTCGACGGGCTCGTCGGCATCGATTCGGTGGTGAAGGTCGTCAAGGTGGTCGGGTTCGTCGCCTCCGCGCCCGGCTTCAGCGGGCAGCCGGGTGTCCTCAACGGCGCCTCCGACGTGCTCGGTGAGATCTTCGGCGACGCCGGCGTCCACGCCCGGTCGGCGGTCGGCGTGTCCGAGCTGCCACTGAACGCGCCCGTCGAGGTCGAGCTCGTGGTCGAGGTCGAGGGATAGACGCGATGTCCGCAGGCCTGGCCCCGATCAGCTTCCCGGCGTACGAGACCCTCCGGCCCGTCACGGAGCTGTCCGGGGTCATCCTCTGCGACAACCCCTCCGAGATGACCTTCGAGGGGACCAACACCGTCATCCTGCGGGCCCCGGGGTCGCACACCTGCGTGGTGGTGGACCCCGGGCCCGACGACCTCGCGCACGCCGAGCGGATCGCGGCCATCGTGGGGGAGATCGAGCTCGTCGTCGTCACCCATCGTCACGGCGACCACACCGACGGCATCGATCACCTGCGCGGATTCACCTCCGCCCCCGTCAGGGCCGTGGAGGAACGGTTCTGCCGGGACGCCGCGCCGTTGGTGACGGGCGGTGACGACGACGAGGTGATCCACGCCGCCGGCCTGGACATCATCGTACTGGGCACCCCGGGGCACACGGCCGACTCGATCAGTCTCGAGGTGCGGGCCGCGGGCACCGGGTTCACGGCTCGGCCGGACTGCGTGGTCCTCGGGGACACGATCCTCGGCCGGGATTCGACGGTGCTGGACTCGACCGACGGCGATCTCGGCGACTACCTCGGCAGCATGGATCTCCTCGCGGCGCGGGCCGACGGGGTGATCGGCATCCCGGGGCACGGGCCCGACGTGGAGAACACCGGCCGCGCGGCCCAGGTACTCGGTCGGCACCGGCGCGATCGACTCGACCAGATCATCGCCGCCCGGGCCGAGTTGGGGCGCGACGCCTCGGCCGAGGCGATCACGCAGCACATCTACCGCGACGTGACGCCGTTCCTGCTCAAGGTGGCCGAGCAGTCCACCAAGGTCGCGCTGCGCTACCTCGACCGCCTGGATACAGGGGGCACGGAGGGCACGGGTGGCGCCGCCGACGCCTGACCCGCCCGCGACCTGACCCGCCCGACCCGCCCGCCCCGC
>NZ_LSSV01000035.1:0-42105 GCF_001658045.1 Dietzia sp. 111N12-1
CCCACGGATGCAGCAGAAGAGCCTCTTTTAGGCCTCGTGACTTCGTTTCACTTCGCGACCTGTTGCCAGATACTCATTATTCGTCAGTCGGTCCCTCTACCGACCATCGTGTGCCGGGACGGAGTCTGAACGAAGCATTGGCTTACTACGCGAGCGCTGGAGCGGATGAGGGAGAAGAGCCCAAGTCCGACGGGGAGAGATTCCGTTCTCAGATCACGTTCGAGTCACTGCTCCTACACGTGCTTACGGTGATGTCCGATCATGACCCGAACGACAAGCGTTTGGACGACAGGAAGCTCGTCGCCAGGTTCACCGAGGTGCTCGAGACCTTGCCACCGGATTCCGTCGGCGAATGGTCCCGCAGGTTCGCATACACCCTTCTCAAGTGCAGGTACCTTTTCGACCGACTCGTCCTCAAGCGTGACGCCACAAAGGGCACTGGTCGGATAGACCCGTCGGACGATTCCGGGGGTTGGTCGCTCATGTCGTTCCGCCGTTCCAGTGAGGACAAGACCTCTGGCTACTACCGTGACACCTTCAACCGTGAGTCGGTCGGGTCGACGGACCGAACCGACCTCCAGAGGCGTCTAGTCCTCCTCGAATCCATGTTGCGTGTCACCTACACCGGACCCAGAACAATGCACTGGATCACCTTGGTGTTGCGGACTGCTCTCGCTAGCTTTCCAGAGAAGGTTGAGGGAACCTTCGACCGCTCTTTCGCCGAGCTGTACCTGGTGGCACTCACCAACTACGCACGCTCCAAGGTGCGAGAGGCGATGGGCTGGCCGGGGCTAGACGCGGGGACCAAGGTGCCGCGCATCGTATTCACCTATACCGACTACCTGCTGGTGATAGGCCCAGAACACTCGACGCTCTTCGCGGATTATCAATTCGGGTATCGGACCTCCGTTGAGCACTTCCGGCCCCAGCGCCCCGAGAAAGACATCGATCAGCGCCTGGTGGGTCTGTCCGACGCGACGTCTTTAGAGTTGTTCGGAAACCTTGCCCTGGTCACGGTCTCCGCCAACTCGAGATTCAGCAACCGATCACCTGCGGATAAGGCGGATTACCATCCCGACGCGCGCCGACAGAGTCCGAAACTCGAGGCGATGTGCGCTCTTCTTGAACGGTCGAATCGCGAGTGGAAGGATGCTCAAATACGTGAGCACGGCGAAGCCATGCGGGCGCTGCTCGAAGACGACCTCGCGCTGGAAGGAACCTACTGAATAGCACAGTCTCACGAGATGTAGACACCGCCAGACTCCGCAGGATTCGCATCAAGATACAGAATTACGCCAGCTCGACGATCTCCATGTATTCCTGGCTCCACAGGTCTTCGGTCCCGTCGGGCAGGATGATGACCCGCTCGGGCTCCAGGGCCTCCACCGCGCCGGGGTCGTGGGTGACCAGGACGACCGCGCCCTCGTAGCTGCGCAGGGCGTCGAGGACCTGCTCGCGCGAGATCGGGTCGAGGTTGTTGGTGGGCTCGTCGAGCAGCAGCACGTTGGCCGCCGAGGACACCAGTCCCGCCAGCGCCAGACGCGTGCGCTCACCACCGGACAGGGTGCCGGCGGGCTGCTCGAGCTGGGGTCCGGTGAACATGAACGCGCCCAGCAGGCTCCGCAGGTCCTGTTCCCCGGCGTCGGGGGCGGCGTGGCGGATGTTGTCCCACACGCTGGCGTCCATATCGAGGGTGTCGTGCTCCTGGGCGAAGTAGCCCACCTTCAGGCCGTGGCCGGAGACGACGCCACCCTCACCGTCGGTGCGCTCGACACCCGCGAGGAGCTTGAGCAGGGTGGTCTTGCCGGCGCCGTTGTACCCGAGCACCACCACCCGGCTGCCCTTGTCGATCGCCAGGTCCACCCCGGCGAAGACCTCCAGGGAGCCGTACATCTTGGTCAGGCCCTTGGCGAACATCGGGGTCTTGCCGCACGCGGCCGGGGTGGGGAACTTGATCCGCGCGGCCTTGTCGGCCACGCGGACCTCGTCGAGGTTGTCGATCATGGCCTCAGCGCGCCGGATCATCTGCTTGGCGGCGGCCGCCTTGGTGGCCTTGGCGCCCAGCTTGGCGGCCTGCATCTTGAGCTGCGAGGCCTTCTTCTCCGCATTCGCCTTCTCACGTCGGCGCCGGGCCTCGTCCGTGGCGCGGGCGTCGAGGTACTTCTTCCACCCCATGTTGTAGGCGTCGATCTCCCCGCGCACGGCGTCGAGGAACCACACCTTGTTCACCACGGCCTCGAGCAGCTCGACATCGTGGGAGATGATGATCAGCCCGCCCTCGTGCTTCTCGAGGAACTGGCGCAGCCAGGTGATGGAGTCGGCGTCGAGGTGGTTGGTGGGCTCGTCGAGCAGCAGCATGGTCTGCGATTTGCCGGCACCGTCGGAGGCGGCGAACAGGATCCGCGCCAACTCCACGCGGCGGCGCTGACCGCCGGACAAGGTGCCCAGATTCTGGGTGAGGATCCGGTCCTCCAGCCCCAGGCTGTTGCAGATGCGTGCGGCCTCGCTCTCGGCCTCGTAACCGCCGCGGGCGGAGAACTCGTCCTCGAGGCGCCCGTACTTACGCACGGCCTTGTCCATGGCCTTGTCGTCCGGTGCGGAGACCATCTGCTCCTGGGCGGCGGTCATGTCGGCCATGATCACGTCCAGCCCGCGGGCGGAGAGGACCCGGCTGCGCGCGAGCTGGTCCATGTTGCCCTCACGCGGGTCCTGCGGCAGATATCCCAGGTCACCGGTCCGGACGACCTTCCCGGCGTAGGGTTCACCTTCGCCGGCGAGGATCCTCATCGTCGTCGTCTTACCCGCGCCGTTCCGTCCCACCAGGCCGATCCGGTCGCCGGGCTGGACCCGCAGCGAGGACCCGTCCATGTGGAGCAGGGTGCGCACGCCGGCGCGCACCTCAAGGTCGTCGATGGTGATCACGTGCGCGGGTACCTCGCTGTAGCGTTCGGGGAAGAGTCGGCGGCCCGCCCGCTGGCGAGTCCGGGCCGACCTGCCACTCTACCTGCGGCGCGAGTGCGCCGACGAGTCCGGTGACGTGGGTCTCCGCGACCAGAGAGCGTGCGCCGAGTTCGCCTTCCGGCGGATTCTCTTGCCGCGCGTCGGTCGCTGCGACCTGTGGGCGGCCTGATTGGCGTACGTCGGATAAGGTCGGCGCCTTGGCGGCGTCGCGTCCTGCTGGCCGCGGCCCGTCCGCTGTGTGCAGCCGCTCCTGGCCCTGGCGTCTCGCTTCTGCAGATGTCCACGACAGCCCTCCTCGCCCCTCACGATGGCGTCTCGCCTGCGCATCGGGGCAGGCCAGGCGCCATCGTGAGGGGCGGCTGCAAAAGCCTGGCCACCCCGCCCGGCCCGCCTTCAACCCCCGCTGCGCCCGTACAGGTTCTGCACGCTGCGGCCGATCGGGCCGTGGTCGTCCGAGAGAAGGGTGTCGGTGAGCACCCCGTGGCCGGGGCCGCCGATCGTCTCCGAATCCAGGCGCACCCAGCCGGGCGCGGGCTCGCGGTGCAGGGAGACCACCAGGTCGCAGTTGATCGTCGGGTGGTCGACCGGGTCGGTGGCCAGGGAGACGCCGCTCGCGGAGTCGGCCACCACCACGGTGTGCTGCCACCCGGTCATCCGCTCCCCGGCGACCAGGTCGACCCGCGACCGCCCCCACGCCCGGGCCGGACCCAGTTCGTCCCCGCCGCCGGATTCGTAGGAGAAGTCGACCACGGAGAGGTACCCGCCGGCGTGGGCGAAACTCATCATGGGATCGCGCTCGCGCCTCTCGGGCACTGGCGGCGCCGCATGATCGCCCACCACGGGATAGTCCTCGGGCGTGCGCCGCATCAGCCAGCCGCGCGCGACCAACGTCGACCGGCCGCCCACGGACGCGGTCGCCTCGAGCAGCTCCACGCTGCGCCCGGGGCGGATCGTGCGCACCTCGATGTCCAGGGGCGCCACCGGCACGGGGCCCAGGACGTCGACGGACACCCTCGCCAGTCTCATGTCGGAGCCGGAGCCGGAGCCGGAGCCGGCCCGCTCCATGGCCCGCACCAGTAGCGCACTCGGCGGGCCGGCGTGCTGGGCCTCGGCGGACCACGGCCCGGCGGTGAGCGCCGTGGACTCGAAGCGGGCCTCGTCGACCTGCTGGTAGAACGCGTCGGACATGGGTCCCCTCTCGTGCGGGCGGTAGTGTCGATCCTGATGAATGCTACGGGTGGCGGTCTGTACGACGTCGCTGTCGTCGGGCTCGGTCCCGCCGGCCGCGCGCTCGCCTCCCGCTGTGCCGCATCCGGTCTCACCGTGTTGGCGCTGGACCCGCGCCCGGACGCACCGTGGCGCCAGACGCTCTCGGTGTGGGCCGACCAGGTCCCGATGTGGCTCCGGCCCGAGGCGTGCGGGGTGGACGTGCTCGCCCACACCGTGCCGGCCGCCGCCCTGTACGCGCCCGACAGAGCCGTGCTGCACCGTGAGTACGCCGTGCTGGACAACGAGGCCCTGCGCCGCGCGCTTCCGCTCGGCCCCGGCGTCACCGTCGAACTCGCGGAGGTCGACGACACCGGGGTCCGGGCCCTCACCGCCCGCGCGCACCGCGTGGTGGACTGCCGCGGCGCCGGCGGCCGGCTCAACCGGGGGCCCCTCCAGACCGCCTACGGGATCGTCGTGGACGCGGCCGACGCGGCGCCGGCGCTGGGCGGGGAGAACGCCCTGTTCATGGACTGGCGTACCGACTATCTCCGCGGCCGGAACGCCGACGACCACGACGACGACAACAGCCACGACGACAACAGCGACGACGACGAGGTCGGGCCCAGCTTCCTGTACGCGATCCCCGTGGGGCCGGACCGGGTCCTTCTGGAGGAGACGTGTCTGGCGGGCCTGCCCGCTCCGGTTCCCGCCGTCCTGGCGAGCCGGCTCCGCTCGAGACTGGCGGGCCGGGGGGTCTCCCCCGCGGCGATCGCGTCGCCGCTGTCCGTCGAGCGCGTACGGATCCCGCTCCTGCCCCGCCCCGGGCTAACGGAGGACCCGCGGGTCGAGGCGTTCGGCACCGCCGGTGGCCACGGGCACGCGGCAACGGGATACTCGGTGGCGGCGATGTTGGCGGCGGTGCCGGCGGCGGTGCACGCGATCGAGGCGGGATACCCGCTGCCGGCCCCCCGGTCGCCGCTGAGCACGGCCCTCCACGGTGTCGGACTGCGTGTCCTCCTGCGGGCCGATGACGGGACCCTGCGGGCGCTGTTCAACGCCTTCGGTCGACTCGACGGTCGCCGTCAGCGCTGGTTCCTCGACGCCGCCAGCCCCTCCTACCAGGTGGCCGCCGCCATGTGGGGCATGTGGTTCTCCATGCCCGCCCGGAACAAGGCCGGGATGGTCGCGGCGGTGCTGCGCCCGTCGACTCGTACGTCGGGCGGGGGTGTACCGATCACCTCAGCCGGAACGCGGACGGTACCCGTCGAAGGTGAGTGACAGGCCGCCCGGACGCCGCGAGAGGCGGAACATGGTGGACAGCGCCACGGCCGCGACGGCCACGGCCACGAGTTCGAAGGTCTCCTCGATGTACATCAGGACGAGATAGGCCGTCGACATGCCCGCGTCTGCGCGGTGGACGAGACCGGTCAGGCTCTCGATGACGATCGCGCCGGTCAGGAAGACGACGGCCGCCAGGAGCAGGGTGAGAGAGACGCGGCGCTTCAGGGCCAGCACGAGGCGGATGAGTAGTGCGCCGACGATCAGCGCGATGATCGCGCCGGGGATCACCCAGTTGTAGAAGGTGTCGAACGGCAGGTACGGGGCCATCCTGTCCCCCACCACGAACAATCGCTCGTGCAGGGCGGAGGCCTCGTCCACCGAGGCGGTGACGCCGACCGCGGCGAAGAGCCACCACGACTTCCGGAACCTGTCGGCGGTGAGAGCGGCGAGGGCGGCGAAGATACCGACGAGGAGCCAGATCGTCGAGGCGAACCACACCGCGATGTTGCCCTCGGCGCCGATGTCGAAGGCCGTCCACAGGAGGTTCCAGGTGTGCCAGGGCTGGTCGCTGCCCGTGCGGTGGACCATGAGGAGCAGGAAGCCGGACAGCGGCGCGAGCAGGATCGACGGGGGCAGCACCACCCACGCGGTCGCCTTGGTGAGACTCATCGTCCGGGCCCGGGCCCGGGCCCGGTCCTGAGAACCGGCCGCGGCGTCCGCCGCGCCGCGGTCCTCATCCGACGGGGTGTCGATCGGGCCACCGGAGGGTCCGCCGACCGGACGGTCTGACGGTCGGTCAGCGGGGCGAGACATGTATTCAGCGTAAACGGCCGGTGAACGGAACAGCCAATCAGGTCGTCTGGCCCCCGGCCGGAAGAACGACCCGGACACGAAGAGCGCCCGCCCTCATCGAGAGGGGGCGGGCGCTCTGTCGCGTGACCGGGGCGCGGCTACACCGTGAAGCCGATGGCGCGGAGCTGCTCGCGGCCGTCGTCGGTGATCATCTGCGGTCCCCACGGCGGCATCCAGACCCAGTTGAGCTCGAGGTCGTTGACGAGATCGGCGCCGATCGTCGCGCTGCGGGCCTGATCCTCGATGACGTCCGTCAGGGGGCAGGCCGCGGAGGTCAGCGTCATGTCGACGCGGGCGATCGTCGAGCCCTCGGTCTCACCCGGGCGAACCCAGATGTCGTAGACCAGTCCGAGGTCGACCACGTTGATCCCGAGCTCGGGGTCGACCACGTCGCGCATGGCCTCCTCGAGGTCGGCGACGAGGGCCAGGTCCTCCTCGGACTGCTCCGGCCGGTTGGGGTCGGGGCGGAACTCGCCGTTGTAGACGGTTCCGGCCGGGGTGGCGTTCTCCTCGGTCGACGCGGACTCGTCGACCGACGGATCGTTGGCAGGGGTCATCTGCTCGGTCATGTCACTCACTCCTGATGGTGTTCGGTCTGTCGGCCGAGGGCGTCCTTGAACGCCATCCAGCCCAGCAGTGCGCACTTGACGCGCGCGGGGTACCTCGACACCCCGGCCAGCGCCACGGCGTCGTCGAGGATCTCCTCGTCGCCCTCGTCCTGTCCGCGGGAGGAGATCATCGCCTGGAAGGCGTCGACCACCTCCAGCGACTCCGTCACGGGACGGCCGACCAGTAGCTCGGCCATCATCGAGGTCGAGGCCTGGCTGATGGAACATCCCTGCGCGTCGTAGGACACGTCCTCCACGGTGGCGAGATCGTCGGACAACTGCAACCGCAGTGTCAGCTCGTCGCCACAGGTGGGATTGACGTGGTGCACCTCGGCGCCGAAGGGCTCCCGCAGTCCGCTGTGCTGCGGACGGCGGTAGTGGTCGAGGATGACCTCCTGGTACATCTGCTCGAGTTTCACGTGAGCGCCCCTTCCACTCCGAAGAACTGCTGGGCCCGGCGCAGGGACCTCGCGAGCGCCTCGACCTCGTCGAGGGTGTTGTACAGCGCGAACGAGGCCCGCACGGTGGACTGCACGCCGAGACGCCGGTGCAGCGGCCATGCGCAGTGGTGCCCCACTCTGACGGCCACACCGTCGTCGTCGAGCACCTGGCTCACGTCGTGGGCGTGGATTCCGTCCACGACGAAGGAGACGGCGCCGCCGCGCGAGATCATGTCCGTCGGGCCGACGATCCGGATCCCCGGGATCTGGCCGAGGGCGTCGAGCGCGGCCACGGTGAGGGACTCCTCGTGGCGGGCGATGGTCTCCATCCCGACCTGTTCGAGGTAGCGCACCGCCGCGGCGAGCCCGACCGCCTGGGACACCATGGGCACCCCGGCCTCGAATCGCTGGGGCGGGTCTGCGTAGGTCGTCTCCTCCATGGTGACGGTGGAGATCATCGACCCGCCGGTGAGGACCGGTGGCATGGCCCGCAGCAACTCGCGCCGGCCGTAGAGGACACCGATGCCCGTGGGCCCGAGCATCTTGTGGCCGGAGAACGCCGCGAAGTCGACGCCGAGGGCGTGGAAGTCCACCGCCATGTGCGGCACCGACTGGCAGGCGTCCAGCACGACGAGCGCGCCGACGGCCCGGGCGGACTCCACCACGCGGGCGACGTCCGTCACCGCGCCGGTGACGTTGGACTGGTGGGTCAGGGCGACGACCTTGACCGCGTCGGTGAGCACGAGCGAGTCGAGGTCGATCCGACCGTCGTCGGTCACGCCGTACCAGCGCAGCGTGGCGCCGGTGCGTCGGCACAGCTCCTGCCACGGCACCAGGTTCGCGTGGTGCTCGAGCTCGCTGATGACGACCTCGTCCCCGGGGCCCACCGCGTACTCGCCGAAGCGCTGGTCACCCAGGGCGAAGGCCACGAGGTTGAGCGCCTCGGTGGCGTTCTTGGTGAAGACCAGCTCGTCGACGTCGGCACCCACGAACCGCGCGATGTCGGCACGGGCGCCCTCGTAGGCGTCCGTCGCCTCCTCGGCGAGTTGGTGCGCACCGCGGTGGACGGCCGCGTTGGAGTGCAGCAGGAAGTCCCGCTCGGCGTCCAACACCTGTGTCGGGCGCTGCGAGGTCGCCCCGGAGTCGAGGTAGACCAGGGGCTTTCCGTCACGGACCGTGCGCTGCAGGATCGGGAAATCCGAGCGCACGGCGGTGAGATCGAGGGTCGAGGTCATGTTCTCCCAGCTGTCCGGTCAGGCGTTCGCCGGCGTCAGGTACTTCTCGTACCCGTTCGCCTCGAGCTCGTCGGCCAGTTCTGCGCCACCGGAGGCGGCGACGCGGCCGTCGACGAACACGTGGACCTTGTCGGGGGTGATGTACTTCAGGATGCGGGTGTAGTGCGTGATCAGCAGGATGCCGCCGTTCTCCTCCGCCTTGTAGCGGTTGACACCCTCGGAGACCACGCGCAGCGCGTCCACGTCGAGGCCGGAGTCGGTCTCGTCGAGCACGGCGATCTTCGGCTTGAGCAGGTCAAGCTGCAGGATCTCGTGGCGCTTCTTCTCGCCGCCGGAGAATCCCTCGTTGACGCTGCGCTCGGAGAACGCCGGGTCGAAGTCGAGGTCGGACATGGCCTCCTTGACCTCCTTGACCCAGTGACGGAGCTTGGGTGCCTCACCGCGGACGGCGGTGGCCGCGGAACGCAGGAAGTTCGCGGTGGAGACACCGGGGATCTCGGTGGGGTACTGCATGGCCAGGAACAGGCCGGCGCGCGCCCGCTCGTCGACCTCCATCGACAGGACGTCCTCGCCGTCGAGCGTCACGGTGCCGCCGGTGACCTCGTACTTGGGGTGGCCGGCGATGACGTAGGCGAGGGTGGACTTGCCGGAGCCGTTCGGCCCCATGATGGCGTGGGTCTGTCCCGACTCGATGGTCAGGTCGACCCCCTTGAGGATCTCGACGGTCTCGGGTGAGTCCTCGGTCGCGGCGACGCGGGCCGTGAGGCCCTTGATCTCGAGAGTGGTCATGGGTAGTGCTCGCAATCTGTGTGAGAAGTCGTGGGGGATGTACTGGCGGGGCTCGTCAGATGCCGGAGGACTCCAGCTCCGACTCGACGGCCTCGGTGATCCGCTCGCGCACCTCCGGCACGCCGATGCGGTTGATCACCTCGCCGAAGAACCCGCGGATCACGAGTCGCCGTGCGACGTCCTCGGGAATGCCCCGGGACATGAGGTAGAACAACTGCTCCTCGTCGAACCGTCCCACGGCGCTGGCGTGGCCCGCACCGGCGATCTCGCCGGTCTCGATCTCCAGGTTCGGAACCGAGTCGGCGCGGGCACCGTCGGTGAGCACCAGGTTGCGGTTCATCTCGTAGGTGTCGGTGCCCACGGCCCGGGCGCGGATCAGCACGTCACCGATCCAGACGGTGTGTGCGTCCGGCAGGTTCGACTTGGCGTCGCCCTGCAGCGCGCCCTTGTAGAGGATCCGCGAGGTGCAGTTGGGCTCCGAGTGGTCCACGAGAAGACGGTGCTCGAGGTGCTGCCCGTCGTCGGCGTAGTACAGGCCGTTGAGGGTGACCGTGCCACCGGGGGCGGTGAACCGTGCGAACGGGGAGACGCGGACGAGTTCGCCACCGAACGTCACCGTCGTGTAGGTCAGTGTCGCGTCGCGGCCGACCTGCAGGTGGTGACCCGCGAGGTGCAGGGCGTCGTCGTCCCAGTCCTGGATGAGCACGATCTCGAGGTGGGCGGAGTCGCCGACGATGAACTCGACGTTCTCGGCGATCGTTCCGCCGCCGCGCTGGTCCACGACGAACGTGGCGTTGGCGAACGCCTCGAGCCGGACCTGGGTGTGGCCGTAGGCCAGTTCGCCCTCGCCCGGGCCGTCGACGGTGACGTAGACGGGCTCGTCGATCACGGTCTCCTTGGCGACCGTGATGACGGTGGCCTCGGCGGCGGAGCTGAACGCCTGCGCGGCGACGCGGTCGCGGGGGGCCCCGGCCTCGCCGACGCGCTTGTCGTCCATGGCGACCGTCTCGACGGTCAGACCGTCGTGCTCGGCGACGGACGCCAGCAGGCGACCGGTCGCAGTGATGTTGGAGCCGTCGTGGATACCGCGCAGACGACGCAGCGGGGTGAACCGCCAGATCTCGTCCTTGTGGCTGGGTACCTCGAAGGCGCCCACGTCGAACGACGAGAACTGGTCGCCCTTGGTGGCGTCGACGGGGACGCCGTAGCGGTCCGTCAGGGGTGCCGGGGTGGACCCGGTCTCGGGTGTGGTGGTGTCGGTCATGGTGGTCAGCCCACCGATCCTTCCATCTGCAGTTCGATCAGGCGGTTGAGCTCGAGTGCGTACTCCATCGGGAGTTCCTTGGCGATCGGCTCGACGAAACCACGCACGATCATGGCCATCGCCTCGTCCTCGGCCAGGCCGCGGCTCATGAGGTAGAACAGCTGGTCCTGGCTCACCTTCGAGACCGTGGCCTCGTGCCCCAGCGTGACGTCATCCTCTCGGATGTCGATGTAGGGGTAGGTGTCGGACCGGCTGATGTTGTCGACCAGCAACGCGTCGCACTCGACGTTGGACTTCGAGCCCTTCGCACCGGCGTTGATCTGGACCAGGCCGCGGTAGGCGGACCGCCCGCCGCCACGAGCCACCGACTTGGAGACGATGTTCGAGGACGTGTTGGGCGCCAGGTGCAGCATCTTGGAACCGGTGTCCTGGTGCTGGCCCTCACCGGCGAACGCCACGGAGAGGACCTCGCCCTTGGCGTGCTCACCGGTCAGCCAGACCGCCGGGTACTTCATCGTCACCTTGGAGCCGATGTTGCCGTCGATCCACTCCATGGTGGCGCCCTCTTCGGCACGGGCACGCTTGGTGACGAGGTTGTAGACGTTGTTCGACCAGTTCTGGATGGTCGTGTAGCGGCACCGGCCGCCCTTCTTGACGACGATCTCGACGACCGCCGAGTGCAGGGAATCCGACTTGTAGATCGGCGCGGTGCAGCCCTCGACGTAGTGGACGTAGGCGCCCTCGTCGACGATGATCAGCGTCCGCTCGAACTGGCCCATGTTCTCGGTGTTGATCCGGAAGTACGCCTGCAGCGGGATGTCCACCTGCACGCCCGGCGGGACGTAGATGAACGAGCCACCGGACCAGACGGCCGTGTTGAGGGCGGAGAACTTGTTGTCACCGGAGGGGATGACCGAGCCGAAGTACTCCTCGAAGTACTCGGGATGCTCCTTGAGCGCCGTGTCGGTGTCCATGAAGATGACACCCTGGCTCTCCAGGTCCTCACGGATCTGGTGGTAGACCACCTCGGACTCGTACTGCGCGGCGACGCCGGCCACGAGCCGCTGCTTCTCCGCCTCGGGGATGCCGAGCTTGTCGTAGGTGTTCTTGATGTCCTCGGGCAGGTCCTCCCAGCTGGTGGCCTGCTTCTCCGTGGAACGGACGAAGTACTTGATGTTGTCGAACTCGATACCGGACAGATCCGAACCCCAGGTGGGCATCGGCTTCTTGTCGAAGATCTTCAGGGCCTTGAGCCGCTTGGAGAGCATCCAGTCGGATTCGCTCTTCTTGGCGGAGATGTCACGCACGACCGCCTCGGACAGGCCGCGCTGCGCGGTGGCACCGGCGTCGTCCGAGTCGTGCCAGCCGTAGTTGTACTGGCCGATGGAGGCGATTCGTTCCTCATCGGTGGTCGGCTCCGTGACGTCGGCCGTCACCTGATCGGGGGTGATGGTCATCGCACTGTCCTTTCGGCGGTCGGTGCCGACGCGGACGCGTCGGCCGGTGCAGGGATCGTGGCCGCGAGGTCACTCACGGTCACGGTCCCGGTCGGGATGTTGGTGGTGCAGGCGCAGTTGCCGCCCGCGATGGTGGCGAGCCGCTGGACGTGGGTGCCCACTATCTCGGACACCACCTCCTGCTCGGCAGCGCACAGTTCGGGGAACCGGGAGGCGACGTTCCACACCGGGCAGTGGTGCTGGCAGATCTGCAGGCCGCTGCCGGCCTCCTCCACGGAGGACGCGTACCCGGCGCCGGACAGCGCGGTGGCGATGTCCGTGGCGGCGCGCTCGACGTCGTGCGGGCCCTCGGCCGGACGGACGTGACCGATCACCGAGCGCACCCGCTCGCGGGCGAACTCCGTGACCGCGGCCGTGCCGCCGATTCGACGCAGGGCGGTCAGCGCCTCGACCGCCAGGTGGTCGTACCCGTGGCGGGCGGTGCTGCGACCGGAGACGGTCATCTGGAACGCCTTGGCCGGGCGACCGCGGGTTCCCGCCGGCCGCGAACGCACGGCCTCCACCTCGCCGGCCTCGACCAGATGGTCCAGGTGTCGCCGGACACCGGCGGCGGTGAGCCCCAGCTCGTGTCCGATCTCGACGGCGGTGAGTGCTCCGCGCTCCAACAGGAGTTCCCGGATCGACGAGCGGGTGTCGGGCCGCGTGCTGCTCTCGAACACGTGCTGCACGCTCATACGCCACTCCCTTCCGGTTATGCTCGGTGCGCCCGGTCGGGACGCACCTCCTGATATTACGCAACACTTCTGTTTCGGAAATATTCCCCCCACCCCCGGGCGCGCCGCCGGGGTGAGGTGTGCGACGACAGCGGCGGTGGAGGAAGGGTCGGGACTGTGGCACGCGATTACCCCAGGCGTGGTGCCGGGTCGGTCACCTCCCGCCTCCACGCGCAGGAACTGTCCACCGGGTCCCCGTTGTCCGCGGAGATGGCCCGCCTGCGCCGCATCCGTCTGATCGGCACCACCGCCGCCGTGGCGATGGCGATCGGGGCGCTCGGGGCCGGCGCGTTGCCCGTCCTGCAGAACCCGATCGCCGGCGAGCGACTGTTCGGCCTGTGGCTGCGCCTGCAGCAGTCCTCGATGACGGTCGTCATGGCGGGGATGGTCACGGTGACCCTGTGTTGGCTGCTGCTGGCCCCGTACGTGCTCGGTCGGGATCGGCGGGGCCGGATCAGTGGTCGGATCGACCGCGCGACGCTCGACCGGGTGATCGCGTCGTGGGCGCTCCCCCTCGCGCTGGCTCCGCCGATGTTCAGCCGGGACGTCTACAGCTACCTGGCACAGGGAGCGATCGGCAACGAGCTCGACGATCCCTATGAACTCGGACCGGTCCCTGCACTGGGGACCTCCCACGCGCTCACCATCAACGTCCCGGACATCTGGCGCGATACGCCCAACCAGTACGGACCGTTGTTCCTGGGGGTGCAGAAGGTCATCCACGGGCTCACCGGCGACGACGTGGTGGCCGGGACCATCCTGCACCGGGTCGTGGCCGTGATCGGGATCCTCATGCTGGGCTGGGCCGTCCCACGGCTCGCCGAGTACTGCGGCGTGTCCGACGTCGCCGCCCTCTGGCTGGCCGTGGCCAACCCCCTGGTCCTGTTCCACCTCGTCTCCGGCATCCACTCCGAGGCGCTGATGATGGGCCTGCTGGCGGTCGGACTGGTGCTGGCGCTCCGCGCGGTGGACGCCCCCGGATCCGGGTGGCGCACCACCTCGCTGTTCATCCTGGGCACCGTCCTGGTCACCGGCTCGGCCTTGGTCAAACTCCCCACCGTGGTGGCGTTGGGGTTCATCGGCATGGCCCTGGCGCGCCGGTGGGGTGCGAGCTGGTCCGCCACCCTGCGCGCGGCGTCGGTCATGGTGGCGGTGAGCGGGGTGACCACCGGGGTGGCGATGGTTGTCACCTCGTCCGGCCTCGGCTGGATCACCAAGCTCGGGGCGGCCACCTCGCTGCGCAGCTGGCTCTCTCCGCCCACCGCGCTCGGTGTGATCGTCGGCGGGATCGGACAGTATCTCGGGCTCGGGGACCACACCGAACAGATCCTCGTCATGGTGCAGACCACCGCGCTGGTCGCGGCCGGCGCGTTCACCGTCCGCATGCTGTTCGCGGTCCAGGCGGGTCGGATCAACCCGGTCGGCGGGCTGGGGGTGTCCATGGCCGCGATCGTCCTGTGTTTCCCCGTCGTGCAGCCCTGGTACGTCCTGTGGGCGCTGGTCCCGTTGGCCGCGTGGGCCTCACGGGTGGAATTCCGCCTCCCGGTGGTGGCCGTGAGCGCGGTGCTGGCCTGCTTCACCCTTCCGCCGGGTGCGGGACTGCCCCCGTTCGTGACCGTCCAGGCCTGGGCGGCGACCGTGGCGGTGGTCGCCGTCCTGCTGGTCGCACTGTTCCGGTGGCCGGGGCTGTTGCGCTTCCGCTAGCCGGACCGGCCTACACTCGGATCCCGTGACCTCTCCGACGGATACGCCCGCGCTGCACGTCGAGGGGCTCGTCAAGAGGTTCGGGGCGACCACCGCCGTCGCCGGCCTGGACCTGCGACTCGAGCGCGGGCAGGTCATGGCACTTCTGGGGCCCAACGGGGCGGGCAAGACCACCACGGTCGAGATCTGCGAGGGATTCTCCCGTCCCGACGCGGGCACCGTGCGGGTGCTGGGCCTGGACCCGGTCATCGATCGTCAGCGGGTCCGCAGCCGCATCGGGATGATGCTCCAGGGCGGCGGCTCCTACCCCGCCGCCAGGGTGGGCGAGATGCTCCGGCTGGTGGCGTCCTACTACGCCGATCCCCTCGATCCGGACTGGTTGCTGGGGGAACTCGGACTCACCGAGCACGTCCGGACCCCGTACCGGCGCCTGTCCGGCGGCCAACAGCAGCGGCTGTCCCTGGCGATCGCGGTCATCGGCCGGCCGGAGCTGGTCTTCCTCGACGAGCCGACCGCCGGTCTCGACGCCCAGTCGCGCCGGGCCGTGTGGGACCTCGTTCACGCGCTGCGTCGCGACGGCGCCGCGGTGCTGCTCACCACCCACCTCATGGACGAGGCGGCCTCGCTCGCCGACGAGGTCGTGATCGTCGACCACGGCCGGCGCGTCGCCTCCGGGACGCCCGCCGAACTCGAACGCGCCGGGACCGCGGAGGGCGTCACCCTCGTCGTCGACGGCGAGGTGTCCCCGTCGCTGCTCGCCGGCGTTTTCGGTGGGGAGCACACGGTCGCGGCGGGGACCGCCGCCGGCGTCCTCGAGGTCCATGGCCCGGTCTCCCCCGAACTCATGACCGCCATGTGTGCAGCCCTCGAGCGGGCCGGCGTCCAACTCACCTCCCTGGCCACCCGCACCAGGAGTCTCGAGGAGGTCTTCCTCGACCTGACCGGACGGGAACTGCGATGACCCACACCCAGACCGGCGGCAATCGCTTCGCCCCCGGCACCTTCGCCCGCCCGTCGGCGCCGGCGTCCCCGGCCCGGATGACCGCCGCCCAGACCCGTATGGAGCTGGCCCTGTTCCTGCGCAACGGTGAACAGCTCCTCGTGGCCCTGGTCATCCCCGTCGCCATCCTCTTCGGCCTCACCGCGATCGACTTCGGTGCGGTACCGGATCCGCGGGTCGATCACGCGATCACCGCGGTACTGACCATCTCCGTCATGGGGACAGCCTTCACCGGCCAGGCGATCGCCGTGGGCTTCGACCGCCGGTACGGCGCCCTCAAACGTCTCGGGGGCACCCCCCTGCCGCCGGCGGTCATCATCCTCGGCAAGATCCTCGCGACGCTCGTGCTGGTGGCCGGCCAGGCGGTCGTCCTCGGCGTCATCGCGGCGCTGCTGGGATGGCGGCCCGAGCTCCCGGGGCTGGCGCTGGGGGCGCTCGTGATCGCCCTGGGATCGGTGGCGTTCTCCGCCGTGGGGCTCCTACTCGGGGGCACCCTGCGTGCGGAGATCGTCCTGGCCCTGGCCAACCTCATCTGGTTCGTCCTCATCGGGGGCGCCGGACTCGCGATCGGGGTGGTCGACCTCCCCTCCGCGGTGGCCGACCTCCTCGTCGTCGTCCCCTCCTACGCGCTGACCTCCGCGCTGGGCACGGCGCTCGCCGGCGGCGTCCCCGCCCTGGCCGCGCTGTCCCTGGTCCTCTGGACGGCCGTGTGTGGCGGATTTGCCGTGCGTCACTTCTCGTTCACCTGATAGCAGACCCCGGCGCGCCGCGGCCTAGAATCGGGGCCGTGACCTCGACATCGCACGCCCCGACATCCGGAACCCCGGCCGCGAGCGACCCCGGGCGATCGACCGGACCGTTGTCCCGCCTTCCCGTTCCGTCGATCCGGGTCCAGAAGGGTGTCGCGCTCGCCAACGTCATCGCCCAGATCGGCATCATGACCACCGGCGTCACCGTGCGCGTGACCGCCTCCGGTCTGGGTTGCGAGACCTGGCCGCAGTGCAACGAGGCCAGTTTCGTGCCCGTCCCCGGCGCCGCACCGGCGCTGCACCAGGCGGTCGAGTTCGGCAACCGCCTGCTCACCTTCGTCCTGGCGGCGGTCGCCGTGGCGCTGCTCCTCGCGGTGTACCGCGCCGGGCGCCGCCGCGGCCTCAAGGCACTCGCCTGGGCCATGCCGGCGGGCATCCTCGCCCAGGCCGTGATCGGCGGGATCACCGTCCTGGCCGGCCTCGCGTGGTGGACCGTCGCGCTGCACCTGCTGCCCTCGATGATCCTCGCCTGGCTCGCCGCCGTCCTCTTCGTCCGCATCGGCGAGGCCGACACCGCGCCGCCCCGGCGGGTCATGCCCAAGCCGATGACGTGGCTGACCGTGCTGTCGGCCGTCCTGCTCACCGGCGTCCTCACCACCGGGACGATGGTGACAGGGGCCGGACCCCATGCCGGCGACGCGCGCATCACCGCGGCAGATCGACTCCAGATGCCCATCCAGTGGCTCGTCCACTTCCACGCCGAACTCATGGTGGGTTACGTCTGCCTGCTCATCGGGTTGCTGGCCGGGCTCGTCGCGCTGCGGACGGAGGGCCCCGCGATCCGGCGGAGCGCGATCCTCATCGGACTCATCGCGGCGCAGGCGGTCATCGGGATCACCCAGTACCAGCTCGGGGTGCCCGAGCTGCTGGTCGTGGCGCACGTGACCCTGGCGGGTGCGATCACCGCCGTCACCGGCGCCCTGTGGGCGGCGGGCGTCATCAGGGACCGCGTGCCGGCCTGACAGGGTCGCCGACCCCGGTAGGGTCGCGGGGTACGCGTCGCCTCTGTACGGGTGACGGCCCGGTGCGCGTCCTCTCCGGTCCCTTCGGGGCGCGCACCCGGCCGACCGAAGAAATAACAGCGGCCCCGCCGATCGGCGGGGCCGCTGTTGTCGCGCGGGAGGTCAGACCAGGGAGCCCGATCCAGCCATGCGCTTCCAGTGTCCGGCGGGGACATCGGTACGCGAGACCAGCTCGCGCGTCCAGTCCGATCCGGTGAGGCCGGAGATCCCGTCGCGGACCGCCTCGGCCTGCGACAGGCTGTCGACCATCGTGTCCCCCAGCACGCCGTCGGCGCCGACCAGGGTGACGCGGACCCCGCAGCGGCCCACAGGCTGGAGGACGACGTCCGCCGCGCCGCCGTGCCGGGACAGGAACTTCTCGACGAACTTCACCGTCTTGGCCGGTGGGGTGGGTCCCGCCGGCACCGGCGCCGCGTCGATCTTCTCGGCGGGTGCCTTCTCGGTCGGCTGGACCTCCGCGGCGGCCGGCTTCTCCGACTCCTGCGCCGCGGGCTCGTCGGCCGGGGGCACCGCCGCCGGCTGCGACGCGGCCGGCGCATCCGCCGGGCGATCGGTCGCGGACGGCGCCGGAGCGGCCTTCCCCGCCGTCGGCTCGTCGCTCTTCGACTCGGCCGCGGAGTCCGTGGTGGCGGAGTCCGTGGTGGCGGCGGCGCCGCCCAGCGCCAGGCCACCGCTCTTGCCCCCGCCCGGCGCCTTGGCCTTGCTCCCGCCGCCGAGGGTCAGGCCACCCGACTTACCGCCACCGGGCGCCTTGGCCTTGCTCCCGCCGCCGAGCGTCAGGCCACCGGACTTCTTCTCCGTCGACACGGCGGACGCATCGGCGGCGGAGGTGGAGTCGGCGTCGGACGTGGAGTCGGCCCCGGGCTCGGACCCCGCCTCGGTCGGGGTGACGGGGTCCGCCTGAGCTACGGGTGCTGCGTCGGGCGTGGCGGTGGACGGGGCATCGTCCTTCTCGTCCTTCTGGTCACCAGCGGAGGCGGCAGCCGCACCTGCGGCTGCCGCGGCACCGGCTGCGCCACCCAGGACGAGCTTGCCCGCCGACCCCCCGCCGGGAGCCTTGGCCTTGGACCCACCGCCGAGCTTCAGTCCCCCGCCGGACGTGGTCGCCGGGGCGGACGCCGTCGGGGCGGACCCTGCCGGAGCGGCCACCGGCTCGTCCGACGACTTCGCGGCCGTGCTCGGCTTGGTGGCATCGGCCTGGGCGGAGGGCGCCGGATCCGCAGCGGGCTCGGACGGGGCCTCGGGCGAAGCGGGAACCTCCGCGGCCGGCGCCGTCGATGCGTGCGCCGCGGGAGCGCCACCGTCGACCTCCGTGATCCGGGAACCGTGCAACGTGGAGGCCCCTCCGCCCGGGGCGCGCGGGGCGCGCCGACCCAGGGTGATCCCCCCGCCCGCGCCGCCGGCGGCCGCCGGGGCCGGGGTCTGCCGCACCTCGGCAGGCGCCTCCTGCGTCGCGGCAGGCGCCTCCTGCGCCGACCCGGGAGCCCCCGCCGGCGCCTGCGCCTCCGTGTCAGGCGCGGACGGCGCCGGCGCCTCCTCGGTGACCGCATCGGCTCGGGCGGGTGCGGCCGCCGCCCCGGACCCACTGGTGGTGATCTCGGGCCAGCCGGTCGCCCGGACTCGCGGCCCCCCGGCGTACTGGGAAAGGATCTGCAGGCTCATGGGGGTAGCCTATCGCCTCCCCCGCCCCGCTTCCGCCGGGAGTCCCGCGAACCGGCGAACCGGAGTCCGGGCACCGGCTGCGGCGGACGACACACTTCCGGATACTGGGCGCCATGAGAGCCATAGAGATCTCCAGGCACGGCGGACCCGAGGTGCTCACACCGGTCGAGGCGGGTGTCCCCTCACCCGGGCCGGGCGACGTGGTCGTCCGCACCACCGCGATCGGGGTCAACTACATCGACACCTACTTCCGCGAGGGCACCTACGCCCGGGACCTGCCGTTCGTCCCCGGCAGCGAGGGGACGGGAGTGGTCGAGGTACTCGGCGAGGGGACGCCCGACCTGATGGTCGGCGATCGGGTGGCGTGGTGTCAGGTGCCGGGGTCGTACGCCCAGTACGTCGTCGCGCCCGCCGAGTCGCTGGTGACGGTGCCGGAGGGTATCGACGACGAGGTGGCGGCCTCGATGCTGTTGCAGGGGCTCACGGCGCACTACCTGATCACCGACACCCACCGGGCCCTCCCCGGCGATACCGTGCTGATCACCGCGGGTGCAGGCGGGGTCGGGCAGCTGCTCATCCAACTGGCAGTCGCCCATGGCCACCGTGTGATCACCACGACCTCGACCGAGGAGAAGGCGGGCCTGTGTCGCGAACTGGGGGCGCACCACGTGCTGCTCTATCCCGACGCGACCCCGGAGAGGATCAGGGAACTCTCCGACGGCGGTGTCTCCGTGGTGTTCGACGGCGTGGGCCGGGAGACCTTCGACGACAGCCTGGCCTCGCTGGCCCGCCGCGGGACCCTGGTGCTGTTCGGCGCGGCGAGCGGCCCGGTCCCGCCGGTGGACCCGCAACGGCTCAACGCCGCGGGCTCGGTGTTCCTCACCCGCCCGAGCCTGGGTGACTTCATCGCCGGGACCGGGGAGTTCCGTGAGCGGGCCGGCGAGGTCCTCGAGGGGATAGTCGACGGCTCGCTCCGGTTGTCGGTGGGCGCGACGTTCGGATTGTCGGAGGCGGCGGAAGCGCACCGGGCGCTGCAGTCCCGGCAGACCACGGGTTCGGTCGTCCTCGACCCCGCCCGCTGAGCGCCCTCGACCCCGCCCGCTGAGCGCCCTCGACCCCGCCCGCTGAGGAGGGCGGGGGTGGGTGATCAGGCGATCGGGAGGATCTCCGCGATCGTCTGGAGTCCGAGGACCGCGTCGACGGACAGTGCGACGAACACCCCCGCCAGGTAGTTGTTCGACAGGATGAACAACTTGAGGGGCTTGACCTCCACCCCGCGCCGCACACCGGCCTCGAGGCGGTGTGCCATGACGATGAACCACACGCCGAAGCCGAGGGCGCCGGCCGCGTACACCCAGCCGGCGGCGGGGATCAGGGCGAAGGTGCACAGGACGGTCACCCAGGTGTAGATGGTGATGCGCCGGGTGACCCCCTCGGCGGACATGATGACCGGCAGCATCGGCACTCCGGCGGCCTCGTAGTCCTCCTTGTAGCGCATCGCGAGCGCCCAGGTGTGCGGTGGCGTCCAGAAGAAGATGATGAGGAACAGGACGATCGCCTGCCACCAGTTGTGCGCCTGCCCCTCGGGGAGATGATCGGTGATCACGGCCCACGACACCAGTACCGGCATACATCCCGCGGCCCCGCCCCATACGACGTTCTGGGCCGTGCGGCGCTTGAGGATCATCGTGTAGACGAACACGTAGAAACAGATGGTCAGCAGGATGAAGAACGCGGCCAGCCAGCTCCCGGCCAGCAGACCCAGCCACAGCATGCTCGAGACGCCGAGCAGCAGACCGAAGACCAGTGCGGCCCGGGTACTGATCGCGTGACGCGCCAACGGCCGACGCTCGGTCCGCTTCATGACCTTGTCGATGTCGGCGTCGACGACCATGTTGAGCGAGTTGGCGCTCGCCGCGCCCAGCCAACCGCCCACCAGGGTGAGCAGAACCAGTGAGAGGTGGACGTTGCCGCGGTCGGCCTGGAGGAGGGCGGGGATGGCGGCGACGAGCAGCAACTCGATGACGCGCGGCTTGGTGAGGGCGATGTACGCCATCACCACGTCGACCGCGCGGGCTCGCCCGCTCGCCGGAGCCGGCCGCCCCGTGGACTCTGGAGGGGAGACTGATGGCCCCCCACTCCGGGTCGGGGTGGAATCGTGCACCGGAACTCCTCGCAGCAGACGTCAACGCACTACTGAGCCGATACTACGTCCCCCCTGCACGGTCCGCGAAAGAGCGGGGGCGGGGACCGCACGCCCCGCTGTCCCCGCGACCACTAAGGTGGTTCACGACATACGCGCGGATCCGCGCCGCACCCTCAGACCCGGGAGAACCACAAGTGACCAGCGCGTCGGAGATCACCGAGCTCACCACTGCACGCCACCCGTCCGACTGGACCGAACTCGACACCCGCGCCGTCGACACCGCGAGGGTCCTCGCCGCCGAGGCCGTGCAGCGTTGCGGTAGCGGCCACCCGGGCACCGCGATGAGCCTCGCGCCGCTCGCCTACACGCTCTACCAGCGCATCATGCGACACGATCCCTCCGATCCCACGTGGGTCGGACGGGACCGCTTCGTGCTGTCCTGTGGACACACCTCTCTCACCCAGTACATCCAGCTGTACCTCGCCGGCTTCGGGCTGGAGCTGGACGACCTCAAGGCGCTCCGGACCTGGGGATCCAAGACCCCCGGACACCCGGAGTGGCGGCACACCGACGGCGTGGAGATCACCACCGGCCCGCTGGGTCAGGGGCTGGCCTCCGCGGTGGGCATGGCGATGGCCGCGCGCTACGAGCGCGGACTGTTCGATCCGGAGACGCCGTCGGGCAAGAGTCCGTTCGACCACTTCATCTACGTGATCGCCTCCGACGGCGA
Source organism: Dietzia sp. 111N12-1 (assembly GCF_001658045.1). NCBI lineage: Bacteria > Bacillati > Actinomycetota > Actinomycetes > Mycobacteriales > Dietziaceae > Dietzia > Dietzia sp. 111N12-1. Next base: position 21,943 of record NZ_LSSV01000035.1, read on the forward strand.
CGTGCAGGAGGGTGTCACCGCCGAGGCCTCCTCGCTCGCGGGCACCCAGCAGCTCGGCAATCTCATCGCGATCTACGACGACAACGAGATCTCGATCGAGGACAACACCCGGATCGCCCTCAACGAGGACGTCGCGGCGCGCTACGAGGCGTACGGCTGGCACGTCCAGACGGTGAACGGTGGTGAGGACGTGGCCGCCATCGAGGAGGCTATCGCCGACGCGCGTGCGGTCACCGACAAGCCGTCGCTGATCGTCCTGCGCACCGTCATCGCCTTCCCGGCGCCCACCATGATGAACACCGGGGCCTCGCACGGCGCGGCGCTCGGCCAGGACGAGGTCGACGCCGTGAAGGAGGCGCTCGGCATGGGCGGCACCGAGCCGTTCACGGTGGAGGACGAGGTGATCTCCCACACCCGGGCCGCCCGTGACAGGGGTGCCCGCGTCCACGCGCAGTGGAGCGACATGTTCCACGCCTGGGCAGAGGCGAACCCGGAGCGCAAGACCCTGTTCGATCGCCTGTACTCGGGCGAGCTCCCCGACGGATGGGATGCCGGGCTCCCCACGTGGGACGCCGATTCCAAGGGAGTCGCCACGCGTAAGGCGTCCGCCGAGGCAATCCAGGCCCTGGGTGCCACCCTCCCCGAGTTGTGGGGCGGCTCCGCGGACCTGGCCGGCTCCAACAACACGCCCATCAAGGGCGCGGACTCCTTCGGCCCGTCCTCCATCTCGACCGACACGTGGACCGCGTCCCCGTACGGACGCAACCTGCACTTCGGCGTTCGTGAGCACGCCATGGGCGCGATCCTCAACGGCATCGCCCTCCACGGTCCCACCCGGCCCTACGGCGGGACGTTCCTGATCTTCAGCGAGTACATGCGTCCGGCCGTCCGGCTCGCCGCGCTCCAGGGGAGCAACGCGTACTACGTGTGGACCCACGACTCGATCGGGCTCGGCGAGGACGGCCCCACCCATCAGCCGGTCGAACAGTTGGCGGCGCTGCGCGCCATCCCGGGTCTGGCGATCCTGCGTCCGGCCGACGCCAACGAGACCGCGGCGTCGTGGCGCGCCATGCTCGAGGCACTCGACGGGCCCAAGGGCCTGTGCCTGACCCGTCAGGACGTCCCGGTGCTCGAGGGCACCAAGGAGCTCGCCCGCGAGGGGGTCGAGCGCGGGGGCTATGTCCTCGCCGAGGCCTCGACCGGGACCCCCGAGGTGATCCTCATGGGCACCGGGTCCGAGGTGCAGCTGGCCGTGCAGGCCCGCGAGGTCCTCGAGGCGGAGGGCGTGGCGACCCGTGTGGTCTCGATGCCCTGTGTCGAGTTCTTCGATCAGCAGGACGCCGGGTACCGCGAGTCGGTGCTCCCCCGCTCCGTCCGCGCGCGGGTCAGCGTCGAGGCCGGCATCGCGATGCCGTGGCACCGGTTCCTCGGCGACGCCGGCCGAGCCGTCTCGCTCGAGCACTTCGGCGCCTCGGCGCCCTACCAGACCCTGTTCACCGAGTTCGGGATCACCGCCGACGCGGTGGTCTCCGCGGCCCGCGAATCCCTCGCGGCCGCTGCCGGGGAGGCATCATGACCAACGCCAATCTCGCTGCCCTGAGCGCCGCCGGCGTCTCCGTGTGGCTCGACGACCTGTCCCGACAGCTCCTGTCCTCCGGCGAACTCGAGAAGCGGATGTCCGCCTATTCGATCGTCGGCGTGACGACCAACCCGGCCATCTTCCAGTCGGCGCTGGCCGACTCGACGGCCTACGAGAGCGCGCTCACCGAGGCGGTCCGCGCCGACCGTGACGTGGATTCCGTCGTGCGGGCCCTGACCACGTCCGACGTCCGCGACGCGTGTGACGTCCTGGCCGACGTCCACCGCGCGACGGACGGGGTGGACGGCCGCGTCTCCCTCGAGGTGGATCCCGGCCTGGCCCACGACACAGCGGCGACCGTGACGCAGGCGGTGGAGCTCTCCGAGGTGGTGGACCGCCCGAACGTCATGATCAAGATCCCCGCGACGTCGGCGGGGCTGCCGGCCATCACCGATGTCATCGGCAAGGGCATCGACGTCAACGTCACGCTGATCTTCTCGGCGGACCAGTACCGCACGGTGGCGGAGGCGTACCTGACCGGACTCGAGCAGGCCGCTGCCGCCGGTCACGACCTGTCCACCATCCACTCCGTGGCGTCCGTGTTCGTCTCCCGGCTCGACACCGAGATCGACTCGCGACTCCCGGAGTCGTCAGAGCTGCGGGGCAAGGCCGGTCTGGCCAATGCGCGCCTCTGTCAGGAGGTCTACGAGGAACTGTTCGACCCCGAGGGACGCTTCGGGGCACTCGCCGATCGCGGAGCCCGTCCCCAGCGTCTCCTGTGGGCCTCGACGGGGGTCAAGGAACCGGCGTACCCCGACACGCTGTACGTGACCGGTCTGGTGACCCACGGGACGGTCAACACCATGCCGTTCGGCACCATCGAGGCGTTCGCGGACCACGGCGTCGTCGAGGGCGACACGGTCCGGGGCACCGCCGAGGAGTCCCGGGCCACCCTCGACGCACTGCGCGCCGAGGGGATCGACCTGGACGACGTCTTCAGCCTCCTCGAGAAGCAGGGTGTGCAGAAGTTCGTGACCGCCTGGGACGACCTGGTGGACACGGTGAGGACGCGGATCGACGAGATCCCGACGGGGTCGTGATCGGCCCGGACGACGGGGCGACACCGGTCGTCGAGGTCCCCGGCGGCGCCCCGGAGGGGTGGGCCAACCCGCTCCGTGATCCCCGGGATCGTCGGCTCCCCCGCATCGCGGGACCGTCCGGTCTCGTGATCTTCGGTGTGACGGGCGACCTGTCCAAGAAGAAGCTCATCCCCGCGATCTACGACCTGGCCAACCGTGGCCTGCTCCCGCCGGGGTTCTCCCTGATCGGCTTCGGCCGCCGACGGTGGACCCACGACGAGTTCGCCGCGTTCGCCCGCGAGCAGGCCCGCGAACGGTGCCGGACCCCGTTCCGCGAGGACGTGTGGGAGCAGCTCGCCGCCGGACTGCGGTTCGTCACCGGGACATTCGACGACGACGAGGGCTTCGACGATCTGGCGGACCAGCTGGGGGCACTCGAGGCCGACCGTGGGACCGCCGGCAACTACGCGTTCTACCTGTCCATCCCCCCGGATGACTTCCCGACCGTCTGCCGGCACCTCGATCGCACGGGGTGCACCCGCGGCCCGGAGGGGTCCTGGCGCCGGGTGGTCATCGAGAAGCCCTTCGGGCACGACCTGGCGAGCGCCCGCGAACTCAACGCGGTGGTGGGTGCGGTCTTCCCCGAGGACTCGGTCTTCCGGATCGATCATTACCTGGGCAAGGAGACCGTCCAGAACATCCTCGCATTGCGTTTCGCCAACCAGCTCTTCGAACCGGTGTGGAACGCCAACCACGTGGATCACGTGCAGATCACCATGGCCGAGGACATCGGACTGGGTGGTCGGGCCGGCTACTACGACGGCATCGGCGCGGCCCGCGACGTCATACAGAACCACCTCATCCAGTTGATGGCGTTGGTCGCGATGGAGGAACCGACCGATTTCTCCGCTGCCGCGTTGCGGGCGGAGAAAACCAAGGTCCTCGAGTCGACCTCGTTGGCACTGCCGATTGCCGAGACGGCCGCGCGTGGTCAGTACGCGGGTGGCTGGCAGGGGTCCGAGCAGGTCGTGGGGCTGAAGGATGAGGAGGGGTACGACCCCTCCTCGGCCACCGAGACCTACGCTGCGATCACCCTCGAGGTCCACAACCGCCGATGGGCGGGGGTCCCCTTCTATCTCCGCACCGGCAAGCGGTTGGGACGACGGGTCACCGAGATCGCGGTGGTCTTCCGGCGCGCTCCGCACCTGCCGTTCGACGCGACCATGACCCAGGAGCTGGGGCAGAACGCGCTGGTCATCCGGGTCCAGCCCGACGAGGGTGTCACGTTGCGCTTCGGCTCCAAGGTCCCGGGCACCGCCATGGAGGTCCGCGACGTCAACATGGACTTCGCCTACGGTGAGGCGTTCACGGAATCCTCCCCCGAGGCCTACGAACGTCTCATCCTCGACGTCCTGCTGGGCGAGCCCTCGCTCTTCCCGGTCTCCCGCGAGGTCGAGCTGAGCTGGCAGCTCCTCGACCCGGTCCTGCAGGAATGGGAGTCGGCCGGGACGCCGGAGCAGTACCAGGCCGGGACCTGGGGGCCGAAGGGCGCCGACGAGATTCTGGCCCGGAGTGGCCGCGCATGGAGGCGACCGTGATCATCGACCTACCCGACACCTCCACCCGCGGGATCGCCAAGAAGCTCGTGCAGATCCGCGAGGAGGCCGGGCTGAGCACGATCGGACGGGTGCTCACGCTGATCGTGATCACCGATCACGTCCGCGGCAGCGAGTCCGCGATCGGGGCGGCCAACGAGGCCAGCCGGGAGCATCCGTGCCGGGTCATCGTGGTGATCCGCGGACCTCGAGCGGACGCCGACAGGCTCGACGGTCAGATCCGCGTCGGCGGTGACGCCGGGGCGGCGGAGGTCGTCGTGCTGCGCACCTCCGGTGCGATGGCCTCCCAGTCGGCCTCCCTCGTCACGCCGTTGCTGCTGCCGGACACCCCGCTCGCCGTGTGGTGGCCCCGCCACTCCCCCACGTTGTTGTCCGAGGACAGGGTGGGCAGGCTCGCGAAGCGCCGGATCGTCGACTCCGACGCGGAGGGCCATCCCACCGATGCGCTGGCGAAACGGGCGGCCGGCTACTCCCCGGGCGACACCGATCTGGCGTGGGCGCGCATCACCCACTGGCGTTCCCTGCTCGCGGCGACCCTGGACCGTCCGCCCTTCGAGCGCATCACCGGGGCGACGGTGTGCGGCCCGGAGCGGGCGGCGTCGGTGGACCTGGCCGGTGGATGGCTGGCGTCCCGGCTCGGGATCGACGTCCTGCGGGCCGTCGGCCCGAGGATGGTCGTCCTGGAGCGGGCCTCGGGCTCCATCGTCCTCGAGCAGATCAGCGCGACCTCCGCCGAGCTCCGCATCACGGGTCAGGCGCCCACACGGGTGGCGCTCGTCGGCCGCAGCGTCGCCGACTGTCTCTCAGAGGAGCTACGGCGGATGGACACCGACGGCGTGTACGCCGATGCGTTGGCCAATCATGACCGTGTCATCTACACCTCTGCCTCGGTTCGCTGAGCCGGGGGCCCGAGGTCGACGTCACTTCCCCACCGGACCACCACCACAGGAGCGCCGATGTCAGTCACACGCCATCTCGTACACCCGGATGCGGACACCCTCGCCGAAGCGGCAGCCCTCGCCGTCGTCGGGCACCTCAACGAACGGATCGCCACCGCCGGGACCGCGACGCTGTCCCTGACGGGCGGCTCGGTGGGGGTGAAGACCGCCGCCGCACTCGCCGGGGCCGATGTCGACTGGTCACGCGTGACCTTCTACCTGGGGGACGAACGCTTCGTCCCGGCAGACGACCCCGAGCGCAACGACGGGCAGCTCGACGACGTCCTGCTCCGCACCGTGGGCGACCGCGCCACCGTCCACCGCTGGCCGGCCCGCGGACCGGAGTTCGAGGACGTCGACGCCGCGGCCGAGGCGTTCCTCGCCGCGGTGGACCTGCCCCAGGGCGACGAGCCGCTGTTCGACGTCACCCTCCTGGGCATGGGACCCGAGGGGCACATGAACTCGATCTTCCCGCACACTCCGGCGGTCGCCGAGACCGAGCGGCTCGCGGTGGGCGTGCGTGACTGCCCCAAGCCGCCACCGGAGCGACTGACCTTCACCCTCCCGGCGGTGCGCAGGTCGAGGCACGTGCTCGTCGTGGCCGCCGGGGACGGGAAGGCGGAGGCGGTGGCCAGGGGCCTGGGCGGGGCGGACCCCGCGGACTGGCCCGTCGCCGGTGCCGTGGGCACCGAGTCGACCACGTATCACCTGGACGGACCGGCCGCCTCGATGGTGCTCTGAGAACAGGAACGGGGCGCGTCCCTTCCACTCGGTGGAAGAGACGCGCCCCGTCGTCCGCCCGGGCGGTGGGGCCGCGCCGGGGACCGGTCGGTCAGCCGAACCGGACCATGAGGCCGACCGCCACGATGGCGATGACCCAGAGGATCGCGACGACCACGGTGACCCGGTCGAGGTTCCGCTCGACCACGCTGGACCCGGAGAGACTGGACTGGACACCGCCACCGAAGAGCGACGACAGGCCGCCTCCCTTGCCGCGGTGCAGCAGGATGAACAGCATCAGCAGCAGGCTGGTGGTGATGAGGAAGATGTCCAGGGCGAGCTTCATGTAGGGATCGTGCCTCACGTCGGGTCGGGCGGTCGGGTGCGACCGCTACAGACTACCCGGTCGGGTGTCCGCGGCGAATCCCGGCACGCCCGACCCCGCGGGGCCGGGCGCGCCGGTGTGGGCGGTGTCAGGGCAACGGGCCACCGGCGGCGATCGCCGACAGCTGGGCGAACTCGTCCGGCTTGAGCGACGCGCCTCCGACCAGACCACCGTCGACATCGGGCTGGTCGAGCAGCTCGCCGATCGTCGAGGCGTTGACGCTGCCGCCGTACAGGACCCGCATCTGCTCGGCCGTCGCGTCATCGGCCAGATCGGCCAACGTGGAACGGATGGCGGCGCAGACCTCCTGGGCATCGGCGGCGGACGCGGTCTTGCCGGTCCCGATCGCCCACACGGGCTCGTAGGCGATCACGGTGGAGGCCAGCTGGTCCGTGGACAGTCCCGCGAGCGATTCGGAGAGCTGGTTCACGACGAAGTCGACGTGGTCCCCTGCCTCCCGCACCTCGAGCTTCTCGCCGACACACACGATCGGCGTCAACCCGTGCCGGTGGCAGGCGGCGGCCTTGGCCGCGACGAGTTCGTCGGACTCCGCGTGGTAGTCACGGCGCTCGGAATGGCCCACGACGACATAGGTGCAGCCGAGCTTGGCGAGCATCCCCGCCGAGATCTCGCCGGTGTAGGCACCGGACTCGTGGACCGAGACGTCCTGCGCGCCGTAGGCGAAGCCCAGCTTGTCGCCCTCGATGACGATCTGGACGCCACGGATGTCCGTGAACGGGGGGATGAACGCCACGTCCACCTTCTCCAGGTACTTGTCCGGGAGTGCGAAGGCGACCTTCTGGACGAGTGCGATGGCCTCGAGGTGGTTGAGGTTCATCTTCCAGTTGCCGGCGATGAGCGGGGTGCGTGCCATGTTCTCTCCTGTGGTCTCGTCGGTCTTCAGTTGCTGCGCTCGAGGGCGGTGACGCCGGGCAGCTCCTTGCCCTCCAGGTACTCCAGCGAGGCGCCACCCCCGGTGGAGATGTGGGAGAAGTTCTCCTCCCCGAGACCCAGGGTGCGGACGGCGGCGGCGGAGTCGCCGCCGCCGACCACCGAGAACGCGCCGTTCTTCGTCGCGGTGATGATGGCCTCGGCGACACCGCGCGTCCCGGCGGAGAACGCCTCGAACTCGAACACGCCCATGGGGCCGTTCCAGAAGACGGTCTTGGCGGCGGAGAGCTTCTCGCTGAACGCCTTCACCGACTCGGGGCCGATGTCCAGGCCCATCTTCCCCTCCGGGATGGCCTCGGCGGAGACCGTGGAGTGCGCGGCGTCGGCGGCGAAGCCGTCGGCGGCGACCACGTCCACGGGCAGGCTGATCACGTCGCCGAACTTGGCGAGCAGGTCCTTGCAGGTGTCGATCATCTCCTCCTGCAGCAGTGAGGAGCCGACCTCATGGCCCTGAGCGGCGAGGAAGGTGAAGCACATGCCGCCGCCGATGATCAGGGTGTCGACCTTGGGCGCCAGGGCCTCGATCACGGCGAGCTTGTCGGACACCTTGGAGCCGCCCAAGACGACCGCGTAGGGGTGCTCCGGGTCGCCGCTGAGGTTCGCGAGGACCTCGACCTCGCTCTGGACGAGGTCGCCGGCGTAGGCCGGGAGGACCTTGGCGACGTCGTACACCGACGCCTGCGCGCGGTGGACCACCCCGAAACCGTTGGAGACGAACGCCCCGTCCTCGCCCACCAGGCTCGCCAGCTCGGCCGCGAACTCGGCCCGCTGCGCCTCGTCCTTGCTCGTCTCGCGCGGGTCGAACCGCACGTTCTCCACCAGGAGCACGTCCCCGTCGGTCAGGCCGTTGGCTCGCTCGCGGGCGTCCGACCCCACCACGTCACCGGCGAGCTGGACGTAGCGCCCGAGCTCGTCACCCAGCTTCTCCGCCACGGGGGCGAGGGAGAACTCGGGGCCGGGCTCACCCTTCGGGCGGCCGAGATGCGCGGTGATCACCAGCGCTGCACCGGCGTCGAGAAGAGCGTTGAGCGTGGGCAGCGAGGCGGTGATCCGGCCCGCATCGGTGATGGTCGAGCCGTCGAGCGGGACGTTGAGGTCGCAGCGGACGAGGATCTTGCGACCCTCTACGCCGGCATCGAGCAGGTCGTTGAGCGTGCTCACGGCCATGTGGTGGGACTCCTGTCGGAAGAACGGTGGTGATGGTGGGTGGTGCTGCCGGTCCATGTGCTCCGGGCCCGGCCGGGACGCTGTGGGCGTTCCCGGACCGGGCCCGGATCGTCGTACTGGGGATGTCAGTCCCGAGGGGTCTTAGAGCGACTTGCCGACCAAGCCGATGATGTCGGCGAGGCGGTTGGAGTAGCCCCACTCGTTGTCGTACCAGGAGGCGATCTTGATCTGGCCGTCGATCGCCTTGGTCAGCGGCGCGTCGAAGATGGACGAGTGCGGGTCACCGACGATGTCGGAGGAGACGATGGGATCCTCGGTGTACTTGAGGATGCCCTTCATCGCGCCCTCGGCGGCGGCCTTGACCGCGGCGTTGACCTCGTCGACCGAGGCCTTCTTCTCGAGCTCGACCGTGAGGTCGGTGAGCGAGCCGGTGGGCAGCGGGACGCGCACGGCGTAGCCGTCGAACTTACCCTTGAGCTCGGGCAGGACCAGCGCGACGGCCTTGGCCGCACCGGTGGAGGTGGGCACCATGTTGATGCCGGCGGCGCGGGCGCGGCGCATGTCGCTGTGGGGCGCGTCCTGGAGGTTCTGGTCCTGCGTGTAGGCGTGGATCGTGGTCATGAGGCCCTTGACGATCCCGAACTCGTCGGAGAGGACCTTGGCGACCGGCGCGAGGCAGTTGGTGGTGCAGGAGGCGTTGGAGATGATCGTCTGCGAGCCGTCGTACTCGTGGTCGTTGACCCCCATGACGATGGTGATGTCCTCGTTCTTGGCCGGCGCCGAGATGATGACCTTCTTGGCACCACCCTCGAGGTGGCCCTTGGCCTTCTCGGCGTCGGTGAAGATGCCGGTGGACTCGACGACGACGTCGACACCGTAGTCTCCCCACGGCACGGACGCGGGGCCCTCCTTGACCGCGAGGGCGCCGATCTTGGTCCCACCGACCGTGATTGACGAGTCGTCGAACGTGACCTCCTTGCCCAGGCGACCCAGGATGGAGTCGTACTTGAGCAGGTGAGCGAGCATGTCGTTCGTGGTCAGGTCGTTGACGGCCACGATCTCGATGTCCGTCTTGCCCTCGGCCTTGAGAGCCTCCACCGCGCGGTAGAAGTTGCGGCCGATACGTCCGAATCCGTTGATGCCTACGCGCACGGTCACGTGTTGTCTCCTTATTGGTGGTGCGAGAACGCTTGATGTCACCGGGGCCGGGTGGAGCCCGGGACGTGACCCAGACTACCCGGCGTGGACCGCTCCCGCGCAGGGTGCTGCCGGGGTGGATCAGCCTTCGTCGAGCATGTCCTCGGTCACCACGGACTCGGTGTCGGGGATCCCGAGCTCGGCGGCTTTGCGGTCCGCCATGGACAGCAGTCTCCGGATGCGCCCCGCGACCGCGTCCTTGGTCATGGGCGGGTCCGCGAGCTGCCCGAGCTCCTCCAGCGACGACTGGCGGTGCTGGACGCGCAGTTCGCCGGCGGCGAGCAGATGGTCCGGCACGTCCTCGGCGAGGATCTCGAGGGCGCGCTGGACACGGGCGGCCGCGGCCACGGCGGCCCGGGCCGAGCGCCGCAGGTTGGCGTCGTCGAAGTTGGCCAGCCGGTTGGCGGTGGCGCGGACCTCGCCGCGGGAGCGGCGCTCCTCCCAGATGTCCCTGGTGGAGGACGCGCCCAGTCGAGCGAGGAGGACCCCGATCGCCTCGGCGTCGCGGATCACCACGCGGTCCCCTCCCCGGACCTCGCGGGCCTTGGCCGTCACTCCCAACCTGCGGGCCGCACCCACGAGCGCCATCGCCGCCTCCGCCCCCGGGGCGGTGACCTCCAACGCCGAGGAGCGGCCGGGCTTGGTGAGCGAACCGTGGGCGAGGAACGCGCCCCGCCACGCCGCCTCGGAGGCGGCGACCGAGCCGCCGACGACCGCGGCCGGCAGTCCTCGGACCGTCCGGCCGGCGTTGTCGACCAGCCCGAGCTGACGGGCCAGGTCCGCACCCCGGTCGATGACCCGCAGGACGAACTTGCGGGCGGGACGTCCGCCCGAACCCCCGATCGGGTGGATCTCACAGGGGACGGAGAACAGGGCGTCGAGTTCGCCGGCGAGACGGTCCGCGATCTCGCCGGAGTCCACCTCCGCTTCGATCACGAGTCGGTTGGACAGGACCTGGAGGGTGCCGGCGAACCTCAGCAGGGCGGACACCTCGGCCCTCCTGGTCTCGGAGTTCCCCACGGGGACCCTCACCAGTTCGGACTTGACCTGTGCGGTCAGCGACACGCCCTGCTCCTTCGTTCTCGGCTCATCGACCCGGCCCTCATCGCACCGAGTCGGCGAGCGCCGAGGCCAGCAGTGCGGGGTCGTGGACAGGCCTCATCGTCCCATCTTCGGCGGTCTTCGCTATCTCCGCGGTCATCACGCGTGCCCCCAGTCCCGCCGCGGCCCGTTCGAGATGCTCGCGTTCGGTGGCGCTCAGCGGCATCCTCGGGTCCACGAGCAGGACGTCGATGTCGACCTCGGGAGCGTGTTGACGCAACACGTGGAGGTGTTGCTCGGCGGAGAACCCGGCGGTCTCCCCCGGCTGGGGTGCGAGGTTGAGCACGAGGGCCTTGGTCGCGGCCGTCCTCTTGAGCGCGGTCGCGATCTCGGGCACGAGCACGTTGGGGATCACGCTGGTGAACCACGATCCGGGTCCGAGGACCACGAGGTCGGCTCCGGTGATCGCCTCCACCACGCCCTCCGCGGCGGGCGGAGCGGCCGGGATGAGGGTGACCCGGCGAACGCTGCCCGGTGTGGTCGCGACGGCGACCTGTCCGATGATGGTCCGCACGACGCGGGGGTCCGCTTCCAGACCGACGACCTCTGCGGCGATGTCGAGGGCGACCGGGGACATCGGCAGGACACGGCCGGTGACACCGAGGATCGACCCGACCGCGTCGAGTGCGTCGACCGGGTCTCCGAGCAGCTCCCACAGGCCGGCGAAGACGAGGTTGCCCACCGCGTGTCCGGCCAGCGCCCCGGTGCCGCCGTAGCGGTGCTGGAAGAGTCGGGTGAGCAGCGCCTTCTCGTCGTCTTCGGCGGCGAGGGCGCACAGGGCCATCCGTAGGTCGCCCGGTGGGAGGATGCCCAGCTCGCGCCGCAGTCGCCCCGAGGAGCCGCCGTCGTCGGCGACCGTCACCACCGCGGTGACGTGGTCGGCGACGAGGCGTGCGGCCCGGAGGGTCGCCGACAGGCCGTGGCCGCCGCCGAGGGCGACGAGGGACGGGATACCGCTGTCGTGTGTCATGGCCGGCCTCATTCCCGCCCGAGGTCGCGGTGGCGTACGTGGACCTCGACCGAGTCGAGGCCGGACAGTCTGCCGGCGAGCGACTCGGAGATGGCCACGCTCCGGTGCTTGCCCCCGGTGCAGCCGACCGCGATCGTCATGTAGCGCTTGCCCTCGCGCCGGTAGCCGGTCATGGCCAGGCGGATCATGGACACCGCCGCGCGCAGGTACTCCTCGATGGATTCGTCGGCGAGGACGTAGTCCTGGACGGGCTTGTCGCGCCCCGTGTGCGGCTGGAGCTCGGGGATCCAGTGCGGGTTGGGCAGGAACCGCATGTCCATCAGCATGTCGACGTCCACGGGGACGCCGTACTTGAACCCGAACGACTCGACGGTGAGGTGGAAGTCGAACCCGAGGTCACCGAAGGGGGTCTCCAGCCGGTGGCGGAGGTCGTGGACACTGAGCGCCGAGGTGTCCACGACGACGTCGGCACGCCCCCGCAGCCCCTCGAGGATCCTGCGCTCCCGGGTGATGCCGTCGATCAGGCCGCCACCCGACTGCAGCGGATGGGAGCGACGGACGTTGTTGAACCTGCTGACCAGCGCCTCGTCCGAGGCCTCGAGGAACAGGATCCGTGCCTGCGGGCGCCGGTCGAACAGGTCGAGGAGGTCGCCGAGGTGTTCGTCGAACCCGAGGCTGCGGGTGTCGGCGACGATCGCCAGGCGGAGGGGCTCGTCGTCGGACTCCTCGAACCGGGCGAGCAGGTCGCCAACGAAGGTCAACGGGAGGTTGTCGACGACATACCAGCCGAATTCCTCGAGGACCTTGGACGCGGTCCCCTTGCCCGCCCCGGACATGCCGCTGATCAGGAGGAGCTCGCGCCCCCGCGCGGCGTGGCCGTCGTCGTCACCTGCGTCCATCGTCTCACCTCGTGTCATCGGTCAGTCCCGGGTCGGTCTGTCCCCGGTCGGGCTGCCCGCCCGAGTCTCCCACGTCGGCGGCGGCCGCGTCCGCGGGCTCGGCACCACCGAGAGTCGCCCGGATCGCGGCGGCGACCCCCGGACCGATCCCCGGCACGGCGCACAGCTCGTCCGCGCTCGCGGCGCGCAGTGCGGACACGGTCGGGAACGTCTCCACCAACGCCGCCCGACGGGTGGGCCCGAGGCCGGGGACGTCGTCGAGCACGGAGGCCGTCATCCGCCTGGACCGCGCGCTCCGGTGGGCACGGATGGCGAACCGGTGGGCCTCGTCGCGGAGCCGCTGGAGCAGGAACAGCCCCTCCCCGTGGCGCGGGAAGATCACGGGGTACTCCTCTCCCGGGAGCCAGATCTCCTCGAGTCGCTTGGCGATCCCGACCACCGGTACGTCGGTGACCCCCAGCTCGGAGAGGACCTCGGCGGCCGCCTCGACCTGGGGCCGACCACCGTCGACGACGAAGAGCTGTGGCGGGTAGGCGAACCGGCGGGACGCGGGGGCGGCGTCCCCCGTTCCCGCGTCGTCGTCGACCGGCCCGTCGACCTCGTCCGGGGTGACGGAGGGGTCCTCGTGGTGACGCCGGAAGCGACGACGCGTGACCTCGGCGATGCTGCCGACGTCGTCGGAGTGGCCGCCACCCGCGGCGTCGCGGATGCGGTAGAGCCGGTAGTCGCTCTTGCGCGGGATGCCGTCCTCGAAGACGACGAGGGAGGCCATGACGTCGGTGCCCTGGGTGTGGGAGATGTCCACGCACTCGATGCGCAGGGGCGCTGAGTCCAGCTCGAGGGTCTCCTGGATCTCCTGGAGCGCCGCGGAGCGGGCGGTGAGGTCGCCGCTGCGCCGGAGTTTGTGCTGCGTCAGGGCCTCGACGGCGTTGCGGTGGACCGTCTCCGCCAGGGCCCGCTTGTCACCCCGCTGGGGTACCCGGAGCGACACACGGGAGCCGCGCAGTGCCGAGAGCCACTCCGCGAGCTCGTCCGAGTCCTCGGGCAGGGCGGGCACCAGCACCTCGCGGGGTACGGCAGCCGAGATGTCGCCGGATTCGGCCGCCTCGGCGAGGTCGGCCTCTCCCCCGTAGAACTGCGCGAGATAGTCGGAGACGACCCCGGGCACGGCACGGGCCGCGTCGAACTCGCCGTCGGCGTCGACGCCGTGGGCGTGTTCGACCACCCAGCCGCGCTGACCGCGGATGCGGCCCCCGCGCACGTGGAACACCTGGACGGAGACCTGCAGTTCGTCGACCTCGACGCCCACCACGTCGGCGTCGGTGCCGTCACCCAGCACGACGGCCTGCTTCTCCATCGCACGCCGCATGGAGCCGAGGTCGTCACGCAGCCGCGCGGCCCGTTCGAAGTCGAGGTCCGCGGAGGCCTCGAGCATCCGCTTCTCGATGCGGCGCATGATCGCATCGGTACGTCCGGCCAGGAAGTCGATGAGCTCGTTGACAATCGCGCGGTGCTCGTCCGGGGTCACCCGTCCGATGCAGGGGGCGGCGCACTTGTCGATGTATCCCAGCAGACAGGGCCTGCCGAGCTGCGCCTGCCGCTTGAACACCCCGGCGGAGCACGAGCGGACGGGGAACACCCGCTGCAGAGTGTCGAGGGTGTCGCGGATGGCCCACGCGTGTGAGTAGGGCCCGAAGTAGCGGGTCCCCGGGCGCCGGGGTCCCCGGTAGACGAAGGCACGGGGGAACTCCTCCCCCACGGTGACCGCCAGCATCGGATACGTCTTGTCGTCGCGGTACCGGACGTTGAACCGGGGGTCGTACTTCTTGATCCACGTGTACTCGAGCTGGAGCGCCTCGACCTCGGTGGACACGACCGTCCACTGCACGCCGGCCGCGGCGAGAACCATTCGCCGGGTACGGGGGTGGAGGAGGGACAGGTCCGCGAAGTACGAGCTCAGCCGGCTCCGCAGGTTCTTCGCCTTGCCGACGTAGATGACGCGCCCGTGCTCGTCACGGAAGCGGTAGACCCCCGGCTCCGTCGGGATCGAGCCGGGGGCCGGGCGGTAGGTTCGCGGATCGGCCACGGCGGGTCAGCGGTCGGCGACGGTCTCGGGATCGGCGGCCGAGGGCTTGTGGGTGCGGACGGCCTCGCGCAGGCGCGCCATTCCGTCGATCCCGTGCTGGCCGTCGATGGACTGGATAGCCCAGATCCCCGCGTGCTCGTAGGCCGGGAGTTCGAGCCGGGGCCAGTAGCTGGAGCGCGGGAACGTCAGCCCGACGACGTCGTCCCAGCCCCAGGTCCGGACGCGCAGCGGCCCGCGGAGCTCGACGCCCTGCTGCCCGACCCGGACGCGGATCCGCAGGAGGGTCAGCAGCACCCCGGCGAAGATGAACCCGATCACTACGAAGGCGAACTGATCGGCGATCCCGATCGTCACCCCGGTGTCACCGCGGACGAGGATCACCGCCCACACCACGTGGACGATGACGATGAGCACCGCCACGGCGATCGCGGTGGTGCGCATCCGACGGGGCCGGTGCTCGAACTCCCAGTTCTCGTTCATCGACCGGTCCTCAGGTCGCGCAGGGCGATGGCGGCGCCGAGCACGGCGGCGACGGCCTCTCCCCCCTTGTCCTCGGAGGCACCCTCGTGGCCGTCGCGGTCTCGGGCCTGGCCCTCGTTCTCGGTGGTGAGCACCCCGTGGGCGACAGGGGTGGCCTCGTCGAGGGCGATCCGGGTGAGCCCGTCGGTCACCGAGCGACAGACGTAGTCGAAGTGCGGGGTCGCACCCCGGATCACCACGCCGAGCGCCACGACGGCGTCATGGGTCCGTGCGAGCTCCTGGGCCACCACCGGTAGCTCCACGGCTCCGGTCACGCGGGCCAGGGTCACCACCGCGCCGGAGGCGTCGGCGACGGCCAGGGCCCGGTCCAGCAGTTGGGCGCAGATCTCCTGGTGCCAGGTGGAGGCCACCACCCCGAGCCGCAGCCCGCGGGCGTCGGGGATCACCAGTTCCGGTCTACCGCTGCCGCTCATGGCTGATCCTCTCCGTCCACGTCCACGTCCACGTCCACGTCGGCGCCGGCCGGGCCGGCGGGTCCCTCGTCGAGCCCCTCGAGCAGGTGGCCCATCCGGTCGCGCTTGGTGCGCAGGTACCGCAGGTTCTCGGGCGTGACCGCCGTCGGCATGGGCACCCGGGCCACCACCTCCACGCCACCGGCGCGCAGGGCGTCGGCCTTGGCGGGGTTGTTGGTCATCAGTCGTACCCGGGTCACTCCGAGGTCGCGCAGCATCTGTGCGGCCAGGCTGAAGTCGCGGGCGTCGGCGGGCAGGCCCAGGTCGAGATTGGCGTCGACGGTGTCGCGTCCGGAGTCCTGCAGTTGGTAGGCGCGCAGTTTCTGCACCAGGCCGATCCCCCGGCCCTCGTGCCCACGCATGTACAGCACGACCCCGCGCCCCTCCTCGCACACCGCGGCGACGGCAGCGTCGAGTTGCGGGCCGCAGTCACAGCGCAGCGAGTGGAACACGTCGCCGGTCAGGCACTCGGAGTGGATGCGGACGGAGACCGGATCGTCCCCCGCTATGTCGCCGGCCACCATGGCGACGTGTTCGACTCCCTGGAGGATGTCGCGGTACCCGTGGGCGGTCATGGTCCCGGCCGGCGTGGGGATCCGGGCGGCGACCTCGTGCACCACCTGGACCTCGTTCGCGCGGCGCCACGCCTGGAGCGCCTCGATGGTGATCATCGCCAGCCCGTGCTCGTCGGCGAACCGCCGGAGCTCGGGGGTGCGCGCCATGGTCGCGGGGTCGTCCTCGGAGACGATCTCGCAGATGACGCCCGCCGGGCGCAGACCGGCCAACCGGGCGAGGTCGACGGCGGACTCGGTGTGGCCGGGCCGGGTGAGCACGCCGCCGGGCCGGGCGCGCAGGGGCACCACGTGGCCGGGCCGGGTGAAGTCGCCGGGCACGGTGTCGTCGGCGGCGAGCAGCCTCGCGGTGCGGGCGCGGTCGGCGGCCGAGATGCCGGTGGAGACCCCCGTGCGCGCGTCGACCGTCACGGTGTACGCGGTGTCGTGGCGGTCCTCGTTGATGGCGCGCATGGGCGGCAGGTCCAGCCGAAGGCAGTCCTCCGCCTCGAGCGCGACGCACACGTAACCGGAGGAGTACCGCACGAGGAAGCCCATCAGCTCGGGCGTCGCGAGTTCGGCGGCGAAGATCAGGTCGCCCTCGTTCTCGCGGTCCTCACTGTCCACCACCACGACGGCCCGTCCCGCCGCGATGTCGGCGATGGCTCGCTCGATGCCGTCAAAGGTGGTCACTGCTGCGGGCTCTCCTAGGTCTGGCGGGCCCGGGCGGAGGCCGCGGGCGCGGGTTCAAGTATGGCGCATCGGGTCAGTGGGACCCCCCACCGCGTCCGCCCAGCAGCCGCTCGACGTACTTGGCCAGCACGTCGACCTCCAGGTTGACGGGGTCGCCCGCGCCCAGTCCCCCGAGGATCGTGTCGGCGAGCGTCGTGGGGATGAGGGACACCTCGAACCACGGCTCCGGCTCGTCCGCGGCACTGACCGCCGAGACCGTCAGCGAGGTCCCGGAGACGGTGATCGACCCCTTCTCGACCACGTACCGGGCGAGGTCACCCGGCAGCGAGATGCGCACGACGTGCCAGTGCTCGTGCTCGTCGCGGCTGATCACGTGGCCTGTGCCGTCGACGTGGCCCTGGACGATGTGACCGCCGAACCGGGCGTCCGCGCGCATGGCGCGTTCCAGGTTGACGGGGTCGCCCGGTGACAGTGCACCGAGTGCGGTCCGGTCGAGCGACTCGGCCATCACGTCCACCTCGAAGTACTCCCCCGGCTCCCAGCCGGTGACGGTCAGGCACACCCCGTTGACGGCGATCGAGTCACCGTGGTGGGCGTCCGAGGTGACCAGGGGCCCCCGTATGCGCAGGCGCGCGGAGTCGCCGGTCGTCTCGACCGAGTCGAGGGTTCCGAGCTCCTCCACGATTCCGGTGAACATCAGCGGGGTCCTCTCGTCGGTGCGGTCGGCGTGGTCGCGGTGGCGGGTCGTGTCAGGCCGGGTCGTGTCAAGCGCAGGTGGACGTCGTCGCCCAGGACGGTGGTCCCGCGGATCCGGAAACCGTGGGCGGCCGCGAGCGTGTCCACCCCGGCTCCGGAGACCGCCGACCGCCCGGCGCCGAGCACCAGGGGCGCGAGGTACGCGTCGATCTCGTCGACGAGTCCGGCGGCGAGGAACGCCCCCGCCAGCCTGGGGCCGCCCTCGACGAGGACGTGGGAGACCTCGCCGAGAAGTCCCAGCGCCTCGGCGGGATCGCGGGTGGCCAGGTGTCGGAACCGGCCGTCGGTGCCGCGCACCGTCGCGTCCGCGGGCACGGGGCTCAGCCCCATCACCGCCCGGAGGGGCTGGCGGGGGGCGGGCCGGCCGTCGTCGGTGCGGGCGGTCAGCGCGGGGTCGTCGGCGCGCAGCGTTCCGGTACCGACGACGAGGGCGTCGATCTCCTGTCGTCTGGCGTGGGCGTGGCGGCGCGAAACCGGCCCGGTGATCCACTTGCTCGACCCGTCCGCAGCCGCGACCCTGCCGTCCAGACTCGCCGCGTACTTCCAGGTGACGAGGGGGCGGCCGTGGTCCTGACGGTGGAGCCACGCCCTCAGCGGGCCGCTGCGGGCGGCGCCCACCTCGTCGTCGTCGGCTCGTGCCACCTCGACCCCCTCGCGCCGCAGGGTCCCGGCTCCGCCGGACGCCACCGGATTGGGGTCGGACACCGCGTAGACCACGCGGGCGAGCCCGGCGGCGACGATGCGGGAGGTGCACGGACCGGTGCGCCCGTGGTGGTCACACGGCTCGAGGGTGACCACGATCGTCCCACCGCGCGCGCGGTCCCCGGCGGAGTCCAGCGCCACCACCTCGGCGTGCCGTCCGCCCGGGGCCTCGGTCGCGCCGATGCCCACGACCTCTCCGGCGGCGTCGAGCACCACCGCACCGACCGGCGGGTTGGGGGTGCACACCCCCAACGCGGAGGCGGACACGGCGATAGCCCGGGCCAGGGCGTCCCGCTCGCGACGACGGTCGGCGGGGTCGGCCCCGCCCGTCGCTGATACCCCGGGCCCGCTCGGCACCCCGGGCCCGTTCGGGCCCTGTGGCACTTCCGGCACGTCCGGCACCGTCACGCCCGCGCGGCGAGGGCCCCGGAGCGCAGGGTCCCGATCATCGCGTCGGGATCCGGGGCACCGTAGACGGCCGAACCGGCCACGAACACGTCGCACCCCGCCGCCGCGCACTCGGCGATCGTCCCCGCGTCGATGCCACCGTCGATCTGGATGTGCACGTCGAGGCCACGGCGGTCGATCTCGGCGCGCAGCGTGCGGACCTTGTCCAACACCCCGGGCATGAACTTCTGGCCGCCGAAGCCGGGCTCGACGCTCATCACCAGGACCAGGTCCACGTGGTCGAGCAGGTCGAGGTACGGCTCGACGGCGGTCCCGGGCTTGATGGAGATACCCGCCTTGCACCCCCTGGCGTGCAGCAGGTCGGCGACGGCCTTCGGGTCGTCGGTGGCCTCCACGTGGAAGGTGACGTTGAACGCGCCGGCGTCCACGTAGTCACCGACCCAGCGCGCCGGGTCGGTGATCATGAGATGGCAGTCCATCGGCTTGTCCGTGACCCTCCCGACCGCCTTCGCGACCGGCGCACCGAAGGACAGGTTGGGCACGAAGTGACCGTCCATGACGTCCACGTGGATCCAGTCGGCGGACGGGATGCGCTCGATCTCGCGGTCCAGACGGGCGAAGTCGGCGGACAGGATCGACGGCGCGATGAGCGGCTGGTACGACATGACGACCAGTCTAGGCGGGCCCGTCCGGGCTGCTCCGCCGACATGGGACGGCGGCCCGCGGACCGGTCAGTCGACGGAGCCGGTGACCGAGGTCAGGAACTCGAGCTGGTCGGCGATGATGCGCTCGAAGTGCGGGTCGACGTAGGGGTCGAAGTGCTCGCACGGGTACTCCAGGTAGCGGCCGCGCGGGATCCGCTGCGCCGCCCGACGCGCGGTCGCCGCGGGGGTGATGGCGTCCTCCGTCGCGATCTGCACCAGCGTCGGGCAGGTGATCCGCCGCGTGTGCCGCATCGGCGAGTAGAAGCCGATCCGTGCCAGGATCCGTGCTGCGACGTCGTCGCGGAATTCACTGCGGCGCAGTCCCGAGTCGGCCGCGAGCCGATTCACCGCGGGATCGGCGTCCGGACTCGTCATGACCGCCGTGTCCCCCGGTCGTCCGACGAGACGCACGTACCGGGGCTCGCGACGCCGGAGCGAGCGCCACAGGTCGTCGACGATGGCCGGGCCGAGTCGGAGCGCCGCCGCGAGCCCCGTCGCCCTGACCGCGGCCGGACCGCTCACATGCGGGACCTGGGCGATGACTCCCGCCAGCCGCTCCCCCGTGCCGGCGAGGGTGAGGACGTGACCTCCCGAGAACGACGTGCCCCACGCGATGACGCGGTCCGGATCGACGCCGGGCAGCGACCGGGTGAAGGCCAGGGCTGACAG